>NZ_BAAJAO010000003.1:0-217876 GCF_057554405.1 Rosettibacter sp. KY25
AGTCGGGAGAAAGCAAATCACAACACATTCCAAATAAACTTTTATTTGTATTTCCTTGGTTACAATCCGCCAGAGGCGGACAGGTATGTCAAAGAATCCAGAAAAGTTTGAAGAAAATAAATAACAACAGCCTGTATATACAACCAAGTATTGTAAAGAATATTCATCTCATAAGCAAAAGTTTTTTTGTCTTAGTGAAATTTATTGTGCTCAAGCGACAAAAATACACTCCACTGGAAAGGTTGACTGGTGGAGAGAATGTAATGTAATGGTCGCCTTCTGAAAATTCATCGTCAGTAATAAGGGCTATTGTCTGTCCCAGGGGATTAAAAATTTCCATGCGCACATGTTGCTTTGCTGGTAATCGGAAGTGAATAACTGTTTCTGAGTTAAATGGGTTCGGGTAGTTTTGGAGGAGCAACAAGTGTGATTGTCTGTTGTGGTATTCTTTAACATGCACTGCACTCTGGAATTCGTAACAGCCGATGTCGGGTGGGTTGATACGGAGTCTGCCTTCCAGGTCTTCGCTTGGAGCACCATTTGCAGTGCCAGCATTGATTGCAGGGCTACCTTCCTGTAAGTGATAGTCACCATTATGACCCCAGGCCGGTCGTATAAAGTTCGGATTACCATAAATATTACCCTCTCCAAACGACGCAATATTAGCATGTGTATAAACTGTGTCGCCATAAGTAAGAATAATTTCACTTTGTGGCAAATAGAATAGGTTGTGGTCGGCAATGAGTGTGCTGGCAGGGTAAACATAAATGGGTGATTCATGACCCCGCCCACAGAAAATTGAATTGCGTAAGATAATTTGAACGGGAACCGGGTTAAGATATTGCACGTAGAGCAGGTAATTATGTCCCAATGAATCATCTACAGTTACATTAACGATTTCAAAGCGGGCATTAGGTTGTTCCACTTGGTCAATAACGATGGGTGCCCAAGGAGTGACTTCTGGATTAGCATCGCCTCGTCCGTATATGAGTGTATTCTCGATGCGGCTGTTATTTGCCCAGAGCTTTACACCGTCGCAAGAGTTGTTAGCGATGATGCAACTTTGGATGGTGGTGTTTTCTGCCTTAGAGTCTAATCCGTCACCATAGTTATGTTCGGCTAAAGTATTCTCAATTATAACAGGACCCTTGGAGGGTTCAATGCCGAAGCCGTCCGGACGGTCGTAGGGACGGTTAGAACCATCGGTGCCCTGATAATAGTGGCCACTCCAAGAGAGTGAGCATCCTCTGATTGTCACGTTCCGCCAACCACCATATTCCCCCGCTGGTCCCCCTAACGCACCAAAGCCACAATACTCGATTCGACAGTTGAGGATTTGAAGATCATCCACGTCCTGAATGTCCATACCGAACTCGTCTATGTGGTGGATGTAAAGGTCCTCTAAGACAATGTGTGCGGCTGGAGTTCCAAGGATTTCTACCCCTTCGCGGAACCAAAGAGCTTCGCCTGTTGCGGTTTCGTCATGTGTGATTTCCAAGTTCTCAATGCGTATATACTGGACACCACTTATGTTGATAGCAGTGAGCAAGTTATCCCGACCAACTAATACAGGGCGGTTGCCATTTTCGCCTCTGATTGTTATCCAGGCGTTGAAAGCACCTGAGGTCGGGTTAATGATATCATCATCCTGACGGAGAATGTATCGTCCGCTAAGTATAATGAGGGTGTCACCAGGGTGAAGCTGTCGTGAGCCGTAACCAGGGGTTGCCCATGGATGTTCGTAGGTGCCTGAATTGTTGTTACTCCCTGTTGCAGAAACATAGTAGGTCGTCGCATACGAATATGACACAAAGAGAGTGAAATGGGGTATCAATACCATAATTGTTAGAGTCAAAGCTAAACAATAAAATGTTCTTCTCATGGTTCTTTACCTCTATTAATTTCTTCTTTGGTTATTTTTTAACCACAATAGTATCCTAACAGTTACTCATTGATTACAATTAATTAGAGTAAGACAATATGACAAAGAAAATATTTGACTTATCCCAACTCTTTTTGTCGGGAAAGCAAATAACAACTGAGCATTTACTCTGAAGGGGTATTATTTTTAACAAAAAATCCCGGCAAGGTCGGAAAAAAGAAAATATCAAGATTTTGTCTATATTCGACCAATGCGGTTTTATTGATTTCAAAATTACAAAGAATGCCAACAAAATTGAGAGGGAACAAATTGCAACTAATGTGAAAATCGAGGATTGAACTTTTTCTTGCTAACAATATGACAAAGAAATAACTTAAAAGCAAATCAGAATAAGCAATTTGCCAACCGATGTTGTTTCTATCTTGTTTACAATCCGCCATAGGCGGACAGGTATGTCAAAGAATCCAGAAAAGTTTGAAGAAAGTAAATAAAAGTTTCTATTCATTCCAACTTCCTCAATAAGTTGATTTTAGAATTAACAAAATTTAACTTATCATTGTAATTAATACTTTATTAACTAATAATATGGATTATATCTTGAGCGATAATCAAAAATACGAATCTCATAACTCCCAATTTCCTCCAAGAAAAAAACAAAGAAGATTTTATTTCAGAAAAAAAGTTCAACCAGTTATTGCAAGACAAGATATTAGAGAAATTCAAAGCTTCAGCTTTAAGAAAATTTCTGTTGTAATCCCACTTTACAACGAAGAAGAATCTTTAAGACCACTTTACAATGAATTAAAAAAGTCATTAAAAAATATTTCGTGCGAGCATGAAATTATTTTTGTTGATGACGGAAGCACAGATAAATCTTTAAGCATAATAAAAGAATTAGCTCGACATGATAATCATGTTCACTACTTAAGTTTCAGAACAAATTATGGAAAATCTGCTGCACTTCAAATGGGATTTAAATATTCATCAGGCGATGTAATAATTACTATGGATGCAGACCTTCAGGATGACCCGGAAGAAATTCCAAATCTTTTAAGAAAACTTGAAGAAGGTTACGACCTTGTCTCCGGCTGGAAAAAGAAAAGATATGACCCTTTCATTAAAAAATATTCTTCAAGATTTTTCAATTTTGTAACAAGACTTTTTTCAAAAGTTAAAATACATGATTTCAATTGCGGCTTAAAGGCTTATAGAAGAGCTGTAGTTCAAAGCATCAATGTTTATGGTGAACTGCATCGCTATATTCCAGTTCTTGCCGGCTGGAAAGGTTTTTCAATTTCTGAAGTTGTTGTTAAACATCATCCGCGCAGATATGGAAAAACCAAGTTTGGCATTTCCAGATTTTTCAAAGGATTTATCGACTTAATCACAGTTCTTTTTACTACACGCTATATTAAAAGACCAATGCATTTATTCGGCTTTGTTGGATTGCTCACAGCTTTATTTGGTGGTTTTATAAGTCTTTGGTTAACTTATGAAAAAATATTTTTAGGAAGAGGAATTAATAATCGCCCAATATTTTTCCTTGGAATTTTATTAATTATTGTTGGTATACAATTCTTTGCAATTGGTTTGCTTGGCGAACTTTTTGTTCACAACTTTCAAAATGATAAAGAGTATGTGATTAAAGAAAAGAAATAATCGTTATTTCAGAAATTATCTTGATGTAGTATTGCCTTCATAAAATTAATATCAATTTTTTATGCTCACATTTTTCTTTTCCAATATTCTAATTAAAAATTCTTATTTTTCCTTAAAAGAAAAAGGAATAATTTTATGAAATACCATCTTGTTACTGGTGCATGCGGATTTGTGGGAAGAAATACTGTTAAACAACTTCTTAAGAGAACGAATGATATAATTTTAATGATTGATGATTTATCTGTTGGGACTCATCCTTCAACCTGGTTAAATGATTCTATCACAAAAAAATTTAAGGATATTGAAATATTCGGGAAAGATGAACGATTATTTTTTTGGAAAATGGATGTAAGAAAATTTTTAAATCATCTCCAAGAAAATCCAGAATGGTTGAAAATAGAATATGGTTTGAATATCGATAGATTTGCCGATGTATTTCATTTTGCTGCAATTGTTGGGGGAAGAGCAAAGATTGAAGGCGACCCGATGGCTGTTGCATTGGACTTATCAATTGATGCAGAATTTTTCAACTGGATTTCAAAAGCAAAACCCGAACGAGTTCTTTATCCAAGTTCTTCTGCAGCTTATCCAATTCATTTACAAACAGAAGATAATGCTGTTGCACTCAAAGAATCTGATATTGATATTGACGGTTATACACTCGGCAAACCAGATATGACTTATGGCTGGACAAAATTAACAGGAGAATATCTTGCTAAAATTGCTGCAAAGCATTATGGAATTTCGATAGTTTGTATTCGTCCATTTTCTGGTTATGGAGAAGATCAGGATTTAAGTTATCCAGTTCCTGCTATTGCGGACCGCGCGGCACGAAAAGAAAATCCATTTGAAGTCTGGGGAACAGGTCAGCAAGGCAGAGACTTTGTTCACATTGATGATGTAATGGATTGTATGTTTCTTGCGATGGACAAAATTCATGATGGAAGTGCAATTAACATTGGTTCGGGCAAATTAACAACTTTCATTGAATTAATTAAACTATTTGCAAGTTTTGCTGGTTACAATCCAACTATAAAACCGCTTGTTGACAAACCAATGGGTGTTCATTCTCGTTATTCTGATATGAGTTATGTAAAAGAAAAACTTGGCTGGCAGCCAAAAATTTCTCTCGAAGAAGGAATGCGCCGTGTTTATGATGCTGCAGTCAAAAGAATTAAAAATCAAAAATAGATTATGAAAAGAATTGTAAACATTGCAAAATCCCATAAAGAAGCCACAGAATGGGATATAAAACAACAAATTTCTTTAACTCCAGAAGAACGCCAGAGAATTGCTTATGAATTAAAAATAAAAGCTTACGGTAGGAATACTAAAGATGTAAGAGAAACAAGAGTATGCAAAAAAATTTATATTTCACAGAAGACATAACAGAATTCTTGCTTTTGCTCTTTAAGCATAAGGTTAAATATCTGATAGTTGGCGGAGAAGCAGTATTGTTTCATGGTCACTCAAGATTAACAGGCGATATTGATATATTTTATGAAAATTCTAATGAGAATGTTGATAAATTATTTAATGTTCTTTTAGAGTTTTGGAACAATGAAATTCCAGGAATTAAAAAAAAATCAGAATTAAAAGAACCTGGAATTATCATCCAGTTTGGTTTACCTCCAAATAGGATTGACTTGATGAATCAAATAGAAGGTGTAAATTTTAGTGAAGCATACAATAACAAAATCATAATTAATACATTGCTGAATAATCAAAATGCAGAAATTTATTATATCGGCTTAAAAGAACTAATTAAGAATAAAAAAGCAATGAGCAGACCTAAAGACATTGATGATTTGCAATATTTACAAAAATTATCAGATGACAAACCATTATGAAAAAAATTATAATCTTTGGTCCAGGTCCTCAATTTAAAGGAGGCATTGCAAATTATACTTCATCGCTTGCAAGGGCGCTAAGCAAATTGGGTGCAGAAGTTCATATAGTTTCATGGACGCAACAATATCCATCAATTATTCCAAGAGATTTCATTGACCACTCAAGCCAAAAAAATTTTCTTGAAGGAACTCCAGTTAAAGTTCATTATGTAACGAATTATAATAATCCATTTTCTTGGAGAAATACAGTTCGTGTAATTAAAGAGTTAAAACCCGATATTGTTGTTTTTCAATGGGCAATCGCTATTCAAGGATTGCCAATGGGTTACATTGCTAAAAGACTCAAGAAATGTTGTTCATGTGAAATTATATTTGATTTACATGTTGTAGCACAAAAAGAAAGAAGTGTAATTGATACAATATTTCTAAAATATGCATTGTCAAAACCTCATACTTTTATTGTTCATTCATTAAAAACTTTTAATGAATTAAAAGAAGTTTTTCCAAAATCAAAATTTATTTTGTGCGAAAATCAAGTAAGAGAAGATTATAAAAAATTCATTAAAACCGGCGAACAACAGGTGATTAAACTTTATCATCCTGTTTATGATATGTTCACACCAAATATGAACATAGACAGAGAAAAAGTTAGACAAGAACTTGGATTAAGAAAATATGTTTTTCTTTTCTTTGGTTTTATTAGAAAGTATAAAGGTCTGCACAACGTGATTCAAGCTTTTGCAAAATTAGCAAAAGAACGAGAGGATGTTTCACTTTTAATTGTTGGAGAATCTTTCTGGCACACTCTGGATAATAAAAAGCTGTCAACAAAAGTTAAGAAGTCGTTATTTGGTTTTATTAAAAAACTTCTTATAAAAGATACAGAAGATGAAAGTGATTACCGTCCACTTGATTTAATTGATGAGCTTGGTATCAGAGATAAAGTGGTTGTAATAAATAAATATGTGCCAAATGAAGAAGTGCACAAATATTTTCAAGTTGCTGACTGCAATGTTTTATTTTATGAAGTTGCTACTCCTTCTGGTGTGGAATCGATGGCTTATAATTTTAAGCTTCCATCAATTGCTACAGCAGTTGGACATTTTCCTGAAACAATCAAACACGGTTATAATGGTTATCTTGCAGAACCTAACAATATTGAATCGATGTATCAGACTATGAAAGATTTCCTGAACAATCCAATTCCTCGTGGAAGAATTGAAGAGCAGGCAAAAAAATTAAGCTGGGAAAACTATGCCAAAGCAATTTTGAATGAGTAATATATGGTGTTAAGTTTTATAGTAAATCAGTAAAGTTGTTGATTAAAAAGCTTCTCGCTAAGACGCAAAGCCGCTGAGAGAAATAACATAAAGAAATATTAAATATGAAAGAGAAGGAATTTGAATTAATAATATAAAATCAAACTTTGCGACTCCGCGTCTTTGCGTGAAATATTATATGAATTCATTAAAAAATTATTATAAAAAATGGTGCATAAATGAGTAAGCAAAAAAAAGGAATTCATTCTCAACCACAAAAAGAATTCGGTTTTTCTATTGAAAATCTAATTCCAGAAAAATATCACACTGCACTTTTGTTAGTAATAATTTTACTGCTATTGTTCATCTTTTTTTCGCCTGTGATGTTTGGAGATAAAACAACATATTCTGGCGATTTGATACAAGGAAAAAGTTTACGCCAATATGCGTTGAAAGATCGCGAAGGAGTTTCTCTCTGGAATCCATATATATTTTGTGGAATGCCTGCAGTTGTTACTTCAATGTCGCCTCGTTATTATGATTTAACAGCAATGATTTATTCTTATGCTTCAAGAATTTATTCTGCTGCTTTCAAAAATTATAATGCTGTTTATACATTCAATTTATTAATTCTTGCATTTACCGCATTTTTCTTTATGAGAAGTTTTGGTGCATCAAGAGGCATAAGCTTTTTAGTTGCCGCTGCAACAGCATTCAGCACTGGAATTGTTGTGCTATTCTACATTGGTCATACAACAAAACTTATTTCACTTTCAATTTTCCCATTCATTTTGATGATGCTTTTCAAGTTCCAGAAAGAAATTAAATTGATTGATGTTCTCATTTATATTATTGGGCTTCACTATTTGGTCTTTGGTGCTCATGTGCAAATTGTGTTTTATTTCGGTTTGGTTGGGCTTGTCTATTTTATTTACTTCTTTGTTCATTCATTTATTAAAAAAGATAAATTCTTACAAAAACAATTATTGAAATCACTTGTGATTTCTGCAGTTGCTGCACTTATTGCGGTTATGATGTCATACGATACTTATGGACAGATTTATGAATACAATCCATATTCGACAAGAGGAACAAAAAGTATTCTTGAAAATCAAAATCAAACAACAGGCTTAACAACAGATTCATATGAATATGCAACAAATTGGTCATTCTCACCTGGAGAAGTTTTAACATTCATTGTTCCATCTTACTATGGATTTGGAAGATCAACTTATAAAGGACCTCTTACAAATGGTCAACCTGTGGAAGTAAATACTTACTTTGGTCAAATGCCTTTTGTTGATACAGCTATGTATATGGGAGTAATCATCTTTGCTCTTGCAATTTTTACTTTGTTTGTAAGATGGAAGGAACCCGTAATTCAATTCTTTGGAATCATTATAATTTTCTTTCTCTTAATTTCATTCGGCAGAAATTTTCCTTTAATCTATAATCTAATGTATTACTATTTCCCATTTTTTGATAAATTCAGAACGCCATCAATGATTTTGCATGTTCTTCAAATTATCTTTCCAATTCTTGCCGGCTTTGGAATTATGAAAATAATTTCTTTAAGAGAAGAAAAAAATGTTAAGATATTGAAGAACATTAAATACACAGCACTGATATTTTCTGGTTTATTTATTTTATCAATTTTATTAAGCGGAACTATTTCAGATTGGTTTATTGATAGAGTTAAAACACATGCAGCTTCTTTATCAGACCCACGAGATTCACAAATGTATAATGCACTTTCAGATTATATGGCAGATATGTTTAGAGGTGATTTACAAATTGCAATGGCTTTATTATCAATTACATTTGGATTGATTTATGCTTACCTGAATTCAAAAATAAATGTGCAATTACTCATTGCTGTTTTTGTATTCTTGATTTTATTTGATTTGTTTAGAATTGATAACCGCGGGGCAAGTTATGTTGATGCAAAACAAATTGATGAACTTTTCAATGAGCCGGATTATGTAACAGCCATCAAACAACAAAATGATAAAGAACCATTTAGAATACTTAATCTAAAACAAGATGGTTCACTTGGTTCTTTAAGAAATAATGCTAATTACAATGTCTATTTCTTACTTGAAGATTTCTTTGGTTATTCAGCAGTTAAGCCTCGCACTTATCAGGATATTATTGATGTTGTTTCACCTTTTAATGTTACTTTATGGAGAATGTTAAATGTTAAATACATTATAACAAATCAACCTTACAATCCAGATGGCTTTATGCCGATTTATCAATCAGAAAAAACTTTTGTTTACAGAAACGATAAAGCATTACCACGTTTGTATTTTGTTGACAGCGTTATTTCGGTAAGACCAATGGAAATTTTAAATGCAATTAAAAATGATTCATTTGATCCACAACATATAGCTTATTTAGAAAATGTTGATTTTAAAATTGAACCAAGAGATTCCACAACTAAAGCTGTTATCTCTAAATATCAAGATGAACACATAACTATAGATACAAAATCAAATGGAAATAACTTCTTATTCTTTGGAACTACATATTTACCAGCATGGAAAGCTTATATCGATGGCAATCAAACAAAAGTATATAAAGCAAATTATGGATTTATGGGAATTGTAGTTCCGAAAGGTGAACATAAAATTGAATTTAAGTATGAACCACGAGCTTTTGTAATTGGGAAAAATATTTCGCTTATTTTGAATTTGCTTCTTTATGCTGGAATTATTGTTGTATTAATTCTTCATAATAAGAAAAAATGAATGTTAGACAGACTTAAAAGCACCTTAAAAGATACATTCATTTATAGTTTAAGCAACATTGCACCAAAAGTAATTGGTGTAGTTTTACTTCCAATTTATACTGCAGAATTAACAAAAGCAGAATTTGGGAATTGGGATTTACTTGATGTAACCACAAATATTTTATGTGAAATATTTTTATTGGGTCAGGCAGCTTCTCTTATTTTTCTTAACAATTCATCTGAATATAAAGACAGAAAGAAAAAAACTTTATTTACATTATTCATTTTTCTTTTTTTTGTGTGTGGTTTGCTGATAGTAACTTCAGAAATACTAATCTCGCTAAACATCTTGCAGGAAAGTTTAATTAAATCAAATTATGTCAGATTGATTGTATTTATAGTTCTTTTCAGAACCTTGAATAATTTATTTCTTTCAAAATACAGAGCAGAAGAAAAAGCAATATTCTTTTCATTGACAAACATTATCAAACTTTTGATAGTTGCAGCACTTACAATTTATTTTCTTGTATCAATGAAAAAAGGAATTGAAGGAATTTTTCTTGCAGCAGTTTTAGGTGAAGCACTAACATCTGTTTTTCTTTTCTTAACTCTAATCAATCAGATGAACTTCAGTTTTGATACAGAAATTCTTAAAATCTCTTTGAAATTTGGCTTCCCATTAATTTTTGCATCACTTGGCATTATGCTTTTGAATTTAAGTGATAGATATATTATCACATATCTTTTAGGATATGAAGCAAATGGAATTTATGGTTTAGGTTATCGCGTTGCCGGTGTATTAAATATGTTTTTAGTAATGCCTTTTAGCATGAGTTTAATGCCAATTGCATATAAGTATTATGGTCAAAAAGATGATAAAAGATTTTTCAGCAAGGTAATGACTTATTCAACTTTTATTTTTGTCTGGGCTTCTATTTTTATATCACTTTTCAGCAAAGAAATAATAAAAATATTTGCAACCAAATCTGAATATTATAGTGCTTATTACGTTGTTCCGATTGTTTTGTTTGCTTATACATTCAGTGGAATGAGACTGACAGCTTCACTTGGAATGATGTTAACAAAAAACACAAAACATATTGCAACCATTACATTGGGTGCGGCAATATTAAACATTATATTAAACTTCATTTTAATTCCATATTTTGGAATAATTGCAGCAGCGTTAAATACATTGATTGCGTTTGTAATTTTTTATTTTATCACACAAAAAGTATCCGACAACTATTATAAAATTCCTTTTGAAAACAAAAAATTATTTTTAATGATTTTTACTGGTATGATTTTATCTTTTGCAGGGTACATATTACCTGATAAAATTATTTTTCAAATACTCAAGTTGATTCTAACATTAATATTCCCGTTTATTTTATATTTATTTAACTTTTATGAAGTATCCGAAATTCAAATAATAATGAATCCGAAAAAATTATTTACATTTATTAGCAAAAATGAATAACAATCAAAAATTATGAACGAAAAACCACTTGCATCAGTTATTATCTGTACTTACAATCGAGAGAAATACCTTCCATCAGCATTACATTCATTGAAAAATCAAACAGTTGATAAAAAGAAATATGAAATAATTATTGTTAATAACAATTCAACTGATAAAACTGAAGAAATTTCAAAAAGATTTATAAAAGAAAATCCTGACTTAAATATAAAATACGTTGTAGAAACACAAAGAGGATTATCGGCGGCAAGAAATAGAGGGATTAAAGAATCAGATGGAGAAATTATAATTTTTATTGATGACGATGCTGAAGTTACTCCAAATTATGTGGAAGAAGCAGTTAAGTTCTTTCAGACTTATGATGATGTTGATGCAATGGGCGGTAAAATAATTCCAAAATATGAAGACGGTAAAGAACCTGAATGGATGTCGATATTTTTGTGGGGACTTGTAACAAAGAGTGACTGGGGGAATAAAATTAGAAAATATCCATATAGTAAATATCCTCCTGGGTGCAGCATGTCATTTCGAAAAAAAATTTTTGATGAAATTGGAGTTTTTAATGCAAGCTTAACATTAAGATGCGATGATAAGTTTATATTTAAGCAAATGGATAAATTCAAAAAGAAATATTTATATAATCCGGATTTTATTGTATTTCATAATATTGATAGAAACAGATTGACTAATGAATCAATAAAAAAAATTTCTTATCTCGTTGGTATTGGTGAAAGAGTTAGGTTATCAAATAGTCCTGTTTATATTAAGCTATTAAAAATAATTGAATACATTTTTAAGTTTTTTTCTGCTGTTGCCATTTCTATATATTATTTTATAAAATTAGATTTTTTGAAAGGGATATATTTAATTAAAAATAGATGGTATACACTTATTGGATACTTTAAGAAGGATGTAACATGATTCTCCAAAAATTAAGTGATTTTCTAATTAAAATATTTCAAACATTCTTTTCGTTAATCAAGATTGTACTATTATCAATATATTTCACAAGACTAAAGAATAAACATATTAGCGGAAAAGAATGTGTAATCCTTGCCAATGGACCTTCTCTTAAAAATGATTTAGAAATAAATAGAAAGTTTATAAATGAGAGAATCAAATTCTGTGTTAATTTTTTTGCATTATCAGATGAGTATGAAAAAATTAAACCAGAGTATTATGTTCTTGCTGCACCAGAATTCTGGATAAATAAAACAACAGAATTTTTTAGGAATCAGCGAACAAAACTGGTTGAGAATCTATTAACCAAAACAAATTGGCAGATGTCTCTGCTTATTCCATTCAAAGCAAAAAATTCAGAACTGATTAATTCTATAAGGAAAAACAAAAATATTCATATTATTTACTATAATAATACTCCAGTCGAAGGTTTTCAGGTTATAATCAATTGGTTATTTAAATTAAATTTAGGAATGCCTCGTCCACACAATGTTTTAATTCCTGCAATATTTTTGGCGTTAAATATCGGTTACAAAAAAATTTATATCTTTGGTGCTGACCATTCATGGCATGAAGAAATTAAGGTAAATGAATTTAATCAAGCTACTGTAGACCATGGACACTTTTACGATAACTCTGAAGTTCGAATGCCG
The DNA here is from genome assembly GCF_057554405.1 of Rosettibacter sp. KY25. Taxonomy (NCBI): domain Bacteria; kingdom Pseudomonadati; phylum Ignavibacteriota; class Ignavibacteria; order Ignavibacteriales; family Melioribacteraceae; genus Rosettibacter; species Rosettibacter sp. KY25. The sequence continues at coordinate 12,475 of NZ_BAAJAO010000003.1, forward strand.
ATGTACAAGCTTGATGGCAGGGAATATCATCTTCATGATATTTTTAGAAAACTTCATTATGCATTTAAAGGTTACTTTATTTTAAGAGAATATGCAAAGTTTTTAAACGCAAAAATCTATAATGCCAGCTCCAAAAGTTACATAGATGCATTTGAAAGAATCTTAATTAAATGACTGCTATCCTTAACTTATTATCATAACAATTTCTTTGGCTTTCAAATTTGATAAGTTTTTTTCTATTGAGTATTTTTACTCAGCATATTGAGTAAATTTACTCAATATATTGAGTATTTTTATGGGCTCAAATTATATGTATAAGCGAAAACAGCACGATATAATATCAAAAAGACTTAAAGAAAAAAGTAATTTTATACAAGTGCTTATAGGTCCCAGGCAATGTGGTAAAACCACATTAGCCCAACAGGTTGCAGCATCAATTAAAATTAAAACTCATTATATTTCTGCTGATTCTCCCACCCCTCTTACACCAACTTGGCTCGAACAACAATGGGAAGTGGCAAGACTGTTATCTAAAAAATCTTCTAAAGGTGCACTTTTAATCTTAGATGAAATTCAAAAAATTCATGGCTGGCCTGAAGTAGTAAAAAAATTATGGGATGAAGACAAAGCTAATAAAATAAATTTAAAAGTAATGATCCTCGGCAGTTCCCCATTATTAATCCAAAAAGGACTTACAGAAAGCTTAGCCGGCAGATTTGAACTGATTCCTCTTTATCATTGGAGTTATAAAGAAATGAAAGAAGCTTTTGGCTGGGATTTAGACAAGTATATTTATTTTGGAGGTTATCCAGGGTCAGCTAAACTAATAAATGATGAAGAAAGATGGGCAAACTATATAAGAGATTCATTGATTGAAACGGCCGTTTCGAGAGATATTTTTCTTCTTACAAGAATTGATAAGCAGCCTTTATTCCGCCAATTATTGAAGCTGGGGACTTCTTATTCCTGTCAAATTGTTTCTTATCAAAAATTATTAGGGCAACTTCATGATGCGGGCAATACTACTACCTTAGCTCATTATCTGCAATTACTCTCAAATGCTGGAATGCTAACAGGTCTTCAAAAGTACTCGGGCTCAGAAATTCGACAGCGTTCTTCCAGTCCAAAATTTTTATCATTAAATAATGCTTTGATTACGTCGCAATCTCAATATAATTTCAAAGAAGCAAAATTAAACACCGATTTCTGGGGACGTCTTATCGAAAATGCAATTGGTTCACATTTATACTCGGCTACAATTGGTACAAAACTAAAACTGACGTACTGGAGAGAAGGTTCTTACGAAGTAGATTTTATTTTACAAAACGGTTTTAATTTAATAGCTGTAGAAGTTAAAAGCGGAAGATTAAGAGAAAGTTTGAGAGGTTTTGATATGTTTTGTAAACAATATAATCCCAAAAGAAAATTATTAATTGGTCCTGATGGAATCTCTATCGAAGAATTTTTATTAACACCAGCTCATGAATGGTACAATTAATTAGCTGTTATTGTTTTGTTCCCTCATAAAATAATCAGCTGATTTTTTATCATCTTAAATAAGTATTTACTATTTTTATATAAACATAACATCAAATTTTTCTACAATGGTTAACAATTTTATAAGCGATATAATAAAAGAAAATAAAAATATCAGCTTTGCATATTTATTCGGTTCAAGAGTCAAAAACAAAGTTAGATTTGGCAGTGATTTAGATATTGCAATATTTTTTGAATCTGAACCAACACTTGATGAAATAGGCAAGCTTTGCTACGAGCTTGAAACAGCATCTAATTGTGAAATAGATTTAATTAAATTGAATGACCTTTACGATACTAATCCTGAATTAGCTTATAATATTATTAAAGATGGAATATTAATTTTTCACAGAAATATCAACATTGTAAATGATTTCAAAAAAAATGCAATACTAAGATACCTCGATTTCAAACCATTACGAGATAAATTTCACAACTTGTTTTTAGAAAGATTATCTAAAAATAAATTTGCTTTATAAATGGTAATAGATAAGTTAAAGAGACTGGAAGAGAATCTAAAAATTCTTTATAAGATTAAAGATACTTATAAACCTGATGATCTTATTACGATAAGATTGATGAATGAGGACTTCGATACGGAATTTTTGAAACTATTCAAATAATAATAGATATAGCAAGCAGTGTAGTAGCAGAAAAGAACTTAGGCACACCAAAAAATTATTCTGAAACTATTACTTTACTTATTTCTAATAATAATATTGAAAAAGAATTAGGGGAAAAGTTAATCAGGATGATAAGATTAAGAAATTTACTTGTTCATGAATATGGAATAATTGATGTTAAAAAGTTATATGATTATCTAAACTCTTTGGAAGATATTAGAGATTTTATTAATAAGATAAAAGGAATAATTGCATAACAAAATTTGCTTCCAATTAGCATCAATATTTTCTACCTCTATAATTCCCGCCAATACACAAAAAATTTTCATAAATTTGTTTTGAATAAATTTGGATAAACATGGATGGCAAAACAATTTTAATTACAGGCGGCACTGGTTCATTCGGCAAAAAATTTGTCGAGACAGTTCTCAAGCGATATAATCCCAAGAAGATTATTATTTACAGTCGTGATGAATTAAAACAATTTGAAATGCAGCACAACCCGCGCTTTCAAAAAGATGGTGTGTTAATGCGCTATTTTATCGGAGATGTTCGCGACGTTGAAAGATTGAAACGTGCAATGGAAGGTGTAGATATTGTAATTCATGCAGCAGCATTAAAACAGGTGCCAGCAGCTGAATATAATCCATTTGAAGCTGTTAAGACAAATATCATCGGCGGACAAAATGTTATTGATGCATGTCTATCATCAAGTGTTAAAAAAGTTATTGCACTTAGCACAGATAAAGCAGCAGCTCCGGTAAATTTATATGGTGCAACAAAATTAACTTCTGATAAACTTTTTGTTGCTGCAAATAATTACAAGGGGACACGTGATATAAAATTTTCTGTTGTAAGATATGGCAATGTTATGGGAAGTCGCGGTTCAGTTATTCCTTTCTTTTTAGAAAAAAAGAAAACAGGTGTTCTACCAATCACTGATGAACGCATGACAAGATTTAATATTACTCTGCAGGAAGGAGTTGACTTTGTTTTATTCTGTTTAGAAAAAATGTGGGGCGGCGAATTGTTTGTTCCCAAAATTCCTTCATACAGAATTCTTGACCTTGCAAAAGCAATTGCACCTGAATGCAAAATTGAAATTGTTGGAATAAGACCTGGAGAAAAAATTCACGAAGAAATGATAACTCAAGCTGATGCACTCAATACAATTGAATTCGAAAAATATTTTGTTATACTTCCTTCAGTTCAGCTTGGAAACGATAATCACTTAAAACTTTGGGACACAGAAGAATTCAGAACTAAAAGCAACAGCAAGCCTGGAAAATTTTGTGAATACGGATTTTCTTACAACAGCGGGACAAATCCACATTTTCTAACAATTGATGAACTTAGAGAACTTGTTATTCAAAATGTAGAAGGTTCAAAAGAAATTATTTATGGTAATTAAATGAAAAAAAATTATTCATATGGAAAACAAACTATATCAGAAGATGATATTCAAGCAGTAGATGAAACATTAAAATCAGATTGGCTTACTCAAGGTCCTACAATTAAAAAATTTGAAGATGAACTTTGTAAAAAATTTGGAAGTAAATATGCTTCTGCCGTTTCGAATGGAACAGCAGGATTACATTTAATTGCATTAGGATTAAAATGGAAAAAAGATGATATAATAATCACCTCGCCAATTACTTTTCTTGCAAGTGCGAATTGTGCAATTTATGCTGGAGCCCAAATTGATTTTGCTGATATCGATTCCTCATCATACACAATCGACATAAATAAATTAGAAGAGAAAATCAAATTCTATTTATCTCAGAATAAAAAAGTAAAAGCAGTTGTTGCTGTTGATTATGCGGGTCATCCATGCGATTGGGATTCATTAAAAGCATTAAAAGATAAATACGATTTTCAATTGGTTAATGATTTTTGTCATGCTCTTGGTGCAGAATATAAAAATGATTTTCAGTATGCAGTAAAATATGCCGATGCAGTTAACCTAAGCTTTCATCCTGTAAAACATATTACAACTGGTGAAGGCGGTGCAGTTTTAACTAATGATGAAGAGTTGGATAAACGAATCAAAACTTTAAGAACTCACGGAATGACAAAAGATGAATCTCAATTAGAAAAAAATGATGGACCATGGTATTATGAAATGCACGAAGTTGGTTTTAATTATCGAATTACAGATTTTCAATGTGCACTCGGCATAAGTCAATTAAAAAAACTCGATTCATTTGTTGAAAAGAGAAGAAACATCGCAAAATATTATGATGATTTTTTTTATAGTGACGATAGAATTATAATTCCGAAAGTTTCAGAAAAAGTAAAACACGCATATCATCTCTATCCTCTACAAATTAAATTTGATGAACTAAAGATTTCTAAAAAAGATTTTTTCCTTAAAATGAAAGAAAATAATATTCATTTGCAGGTTCATTATATTCCCGTTCATTTGCATCCTTTTTACAGAAAAACATTTGGATTCAAAGAAGGAGATTTCCCTGAAGCTGAAAAATTTTATGAAAGAGAATTATCTATTCCAATTTATCCATCACTTGAAGAAGAAGATTTAATATATATCAGCAATACTCTCAAGAAAGTTTTAAATGAAATGAAATGAAAGTATCAATAATTACAGAGGGATTTCAAAATACAGGGTATGGACATATAACTCGATGTTTGTCACTTTATCAGGCATTCGAGGAAAGAAATATTATTCCAACATTTTATGTAAATGGTGATGAGAAATCAAAAAATTTTTTGTCCGAATCTAATTATGAATTAATTGACTGGCTCAATCATCCAGCTCAATTAACAAAAAAAATTATCAACAGCGATATACTCATTATTGATTCATATCATGCAAGCAAAGAATTTTATGAAAACATTTCTAAGTTTACAAAATTGTTTTTAATAATTGATGACTTTATGAGAATTGATTATCCATCTGGCATTGTCTTAAATGGAACAATAAATGCAGAATCACTTCCATATCCTGCTAAATCAGGAATCGAATATCTTCTTGGCACAAAATATATTCCTGTTAGAAAATCTTTTTGGGATAATCCTCCACGAAAATATAAAAGTGAATTAACATCAATTTTAATTACATTTGGCGGACAGGATATAAGGAATTTAACGATTCCTGTTCTTAAAGCAATTAAAGAGTATAAACCAGAATTAAAAACTTATGTGGTTTTTGGGAATAAAAGTGACAGCAAAAAAGATGAGTTGAAAAAAATTTTTTCGGCAACTGAGTTTTATTTTTCTCTCAATGAAGAAGAAATGAAAAGATTAATGCTTGAATGTGATTTAGCAATTGCTGCTGCTGGTCAAACATTGTATGAACTAGCTGCTACAGGAACACCAACAATTGCTATAGCAGTTGCTGAAAATCAGAAATATAACATAAGTGAATGGCACAAAGCAGGATTTTTAATTGAGCCAATTTTTCATAATGATATAAACTGCATAAAAAAAATTATCAATCAATTAGAAAAATTAAATTCAATTCGAATACGGAAAAAATTAGGAAATAATGGCAAATCAAAAGTAGATGGAAAAGGAAGTAAAAGAGTTGTTGATTATTTGATTGAAAAATATTGTGAGAAGGAACTTTTTTATTTAAGAAAAGCAACATTGAAAGATTCAGAAAAAGTATTTAATCTTTCAAATGACCCGGCGGTGCGTCAGCAGTCAATTAATAAAAATCAAATAAAATGGGAAGAACATTCAAACTGGTTTCAAGAAAAAATTAATGATAAGAATTACTTATTTCTACTTGCTTTCGATAAAGATGATAATTTTATTGGACAAATTAGATTTCAAGTTGAAAATAGTGCTGCAGTCGTAAGCATAAGTATTACAAAAGATTTTAGAGGGAAAGGATTATCTAAAAAAATAATTAAGAGTGGTTGTTCAAAAATTTTTAGCGAGTTTAATGTTAAATCTATAATTGCATATATTTTACCTGATAATATAGCATCAATAAATGGATTTACTTCTGCCGGATTTATACCAGCAGGTGAAAAAATTATTAATCATGAAAAGTTTTTAAAATTCGTACTGGAAAGAAATTAAAATGAACATAGGCAAAATTAATCTAAATGAGCAAGTATTCATTATCGCTGAACTTTCTGCAAATCATAATCAAAAATATGAAATTGCCGTTGAATCAATTAATGCCATTAAAGAATGCGGTGCTGATGCAGTTAAACTTCAAACCTATACTCCTGATACAATTACAATTAATTGTGATAATGAATACTTTCAAATTAAGCAGGGCACAATCTGGGATGGAGTCACTTTATATGAACTTTATAAAAAAGCATATACACCTTGGGAATGGCAACCAAAGTTAAAAGAAATTGCAGAAGAGCTTGGTCTTATTTGCTTTTCAACTCCATTTGATAAAACAGCAGTTGACTTCCTTGAAGAAATGAATGTTCCTGCTTACAAAATTGCTTCTTTTGAAATCGTTGATATTCCATTGATTGAATATGTTGCATCAAAAGGGAAACCAATTATTATTTCTACAGGCATTGCAACAGAAGATGAAATTAAAGAAGCAGTAGATGCCTGCAGAAGAATGAGTAACAATCAAATTGCATTGTTGAAATGTACTTCAGAATATCCGGCTCCAATTGAAGATGCAAATCTTAATACTATTCCATTATTAAAAGAGAAATTTAATACTGTTGTTGGATTATCCGATCACACAACTGGAACTACAGCGCCAGTTGCTGCCGTTGCTCTTGGTGCAAGAATTATCGAGAAACATTTTATACTTGATAAAAATTTAGGTGGACCAGATTCTTCATTTTCTTTAGAACCTCATGAATTCAAAAAAATGGTCGACGAAATCAGACAAGTTGAAAAAGCACTTGGAAAAGCAACTTTAGAACTCAATGATAAAATTAAGAAAAGCAGAACATTTGCAAGGTCATTGTTCGCTGTAAAAGATATTAAAGCAGGTGAAATTTTAACCAAAGAAAATGTTAAATCAATTCGTCCTTCCTATGGATTGCCGCCGAAATACCTTAAAGATGTTCTGGGTAAAAAAGCCAAAGCTGATATTAAAAAAGGAACTCCATTAAACTGGGATTTGATTGAATAAAAATGAGATTAAAGAAAGATGAAATAGAAATTATTAAGGAGACCACAAAAAAAATCTTTGGCAATGATGCTAAAGTTTATTTATTTGGTTCCAGAGTTGATGATAACAAAAAAGGGGGCGACATAGATTTGTACATCGAAACGAATCTCAAAGAAAATATTATTGAAAGAAAATTAAAACTAATTGATGAACTGCATAAACATCTCGGCGAACAAAAAATTGATATTGTTATAAATAATTTCTCTGATGAAAAGTTTATTTACCAAATTGCAAAAGATGAAGGAATATTATTATGACAAAAGATGAATACATACTAAACTCAATATTAAAAGAATGCTACCGACATCGTAAAAGATTGCAATATGCATATAACAGATTAAAACCAATTTTTCCATTAACTATCGATAAATTATCAAATTTGACTGAAGAACAAGTTTCAATTTTAGACCAATTAATATATAGATTTACAAAACTTCAGGATGCAATTGGAAATAAACTATTTAGAAGCATATTAATAATTCTTGATGAAGATGTTATAAACAAGTCTCAGATTGACATTTTTAACAGATTAGAACAACTCGGAATTGTAAAAGATTATGATAAATGGAAAAGTTTAAGGAATTTAAGAAATGAATTAGCTCATGAATATGAAACAGAAGAACCTTTCACAGTCGAAGTATTAAATATGCTTTTCTCAAAAATTCCGGATTTAGAAAATTATTTATTTGATATTATAAATTATTTGAGAAACAGAGGTTTATTAAATGAGTTTATTGATTCTTAATGAAATTGTTTAACCATAATTAAAATTATTCCTCATTATTCCTTTTTAACTAATGATATGAACAAAAAAATTAATTTCAAAAATATAGCTGCGATAGTTCAGGCAAGAACAGGGTCAACTCGCTTACCAAATAAAATTTTTAAAGAACTTTGCGGCAAACCAATTCTATGGCATGTAGTAAATCGACTTTCTTATTCTAAACAGATTAATCAAATTATTGTTGCTACTACAAATCTTATGGAAGATGATAAGGTAGAAGAGTTTTGCAAATCAAATAAGATTCCTTTCTATCGAGGAAGTTCTGATGATGTTTTATCAAGATATTATGAAGCAGCAAAAAAATTTAATGTCGATTTGATAATTCGAATTACTTCTGATTGTCCTGTGATTGACCCTCAAATTATCGATAAAATGTTAAATGAGTTTATGAATATTTATGATAAAGAAAATATTGATTACATGAGCAATACTATTATCAGAACATTTCCACGCGGGCTTGATGCAGAAATTTTTCCATTCCAAGTTTTAGAGAAAACTTATATTGAAGCAAAACAAAATTATGAACGAGAACATGTTACACCTTACATTTATCAACATCCGGAAATTTTCAAGATAATAAATTTCCCATGTGAAAAAGATTATTCATTTCACAGATGGACTGTCGATACGATTGAGGATTTCCAATTAATTGAAAAAATTTATGAATCTCTTTATCAAGAAAATAAAATCTTTCATTTCGAAGATATCTTAAAATTATTTGAAGATAAGCCTGAGTTGATTAACATAAACAAAGAAGTAAAACAAAAAAAATTAAGTGAGTAAAAATCTTTGCAGACCATATGAATTAAGCTTCTTTTAATTTTTCTGTTTTATCTGCAATTTTTAATTTTTCGATAAGCTCGTCAAGCTCGCCTTCCATAATGCTGTCAAGGTTATAAAGTGTAAGTCCAATTCTGTGATCTGTAACTCTGTTTTGAGGGAAATTGTATGTTCTAATTTTATCGCTTCTGTCACCTTTTCGCACCATCGATTTTCTTTGAGCTGCAATTTCATTCATTTGTTCTGCCATTTTCATGTCGTACAATCTTGCTTTAAGTACTTTCATTGCTTTTTGTCTGTTTTTTAATTGCGAGCGTTCATCTTGACATTGAACTACAATTCCAGTAGGAATGTGAGTAATTCTAATTGCAGTTTCTACTTTATTGACATTCTGACCACCAGCCCCGCCGCTTCTGAAAACATCAATTCTCAAATCATTTGGGTCGATATCAATTTCAATATCTTCAACTTCAGGAAGAACAACAACTGATGCGGCAGATGTATGAATGCGTCCGCTTGCTTCTGTAACTGGAACTCTTTGAACACGATGAACACCACTTTCATATTTCATATCACCATAAACACCTTCACCTGAAAGAGAGAAGACTACTTCTTTAATTCCGCCAAGCCCAGTATCATTCAGGTCAATTAATTCTTTTTTCCATCCACGTCTCTCTGCATATCTTGAATACATTCTGTATAAATCTGCAGCAAATAATCCTGCTTCTTCTCCTCCAGTTCCTGCTCTAATTTCAATTATAACATTTTTATCGTCATCAGGGTCTTTAGGGATTAAAAGCATTTTAATTTTTTCTTCGAGCTCTGCTAATTTTCTGTTCAGTTCTTTTAATTCAATTTCAGCCAATTCAACAAGCTCTTTATCATCTGATGTATTAATAATTTCCTGATTACCAACAATGTTTCTCATTAACTCTTCATATTCATTAAATGCTTTTACAATCTCTTCAAGTTCACGTCGTTCTTTACTTAATGAAATCATTCTTGACTGATCCGAAATAATGTTTGGATCAGCAAGTTGTTCATTGATAACACTGTATTTTTCTTTTATCGATTTTAATTTTTCGTAAAGTTCCATAAAACCCCGGGAAAAACTTCACAAATATACAAAAAGTTTGAAATGCTTTAATTGGTAGTTTGTAAAAATTTACTGCTCATTCAACTTTTTCTTTCTTACCGGTAGCACAGCAATTTCTTTTCTCATATCAAGATAATTTGGGTAAGGTTTTAATTTATCAACGCTCTCTTTTGATGTATCAAATAATAAATTCAATGCATCGTCAATATTCATTAAAACAGGCATTCGGTTATGAAAAGGTTCAATAAATTTATTTGGAGTTGTTGTTATAATTGATACGGAAAGATTGTCTTCTTTATCTTTATAAATAATTCCAGGCACAAAAAAATATTCTTCGTTATAAATATAAATTCTGTGCTGCACCTTTTTGCCATTAACTTCAATCCATTCATAAAAACTTGTCATTGGCACAAGACATCTATTATTCATGAACAAATCGTTCCAAAATTTCTTTTCTTTTATTGTTTCCATTCTTGAGTTTACAATTGTAGGTTTATCTTTTGAAAATTTTATTCCCCAGTTGATAAGGCTTATCTGCAATTTGTTTTCTTTTTTGTATATGCAAAGAATTTTATCATTTGGACGAATATTTTCCTTTTTGAAAGTTTCTGTTAATGACGATGCATCAACATCGTATTTTCTCTCAAGTATTTTTTGAATTAAAATTGCAGCTTCTACTTTTGATTCAAAACCGTAACACATAATTTATGCCTTTAATTAGTTTTAAAAAGTTTTGTTAAGTTTTCTCAAAAAATTTAAATACTCAAGCTGAACTTCAAGAGGTGGAATATTTTCATTTCTCTTTATATTAATTTTTTGTGAAAACATTTTGATTAATTCATCAATTGCATCAAACGTATTAACCATACGAAAATCTGTATCACGAAGGTAATGAATTAATTTCAATGTTTTGAATGCATCAAACCAATAGAGTTTTTGTTTCTGAATTTGCTCGTCATTTTTTGAATTTTCAAAAATATTTTTCATTGCAGATTTGAATGAATTAATTTCCAAAAACTCTTTCAAGCGAATGTGAATTTTTTCTGCTTCATTTAGATAATAATTTTCATCTGTTATAATTTCAGAATGAAATATTTCAAGCCAATTTTTTAGAATATCAAAGCTTTTGGGATGATATAAATAATATTCATTAACAGGATTTTGCAGAAATCTACTTATTCGTTTTCCAGTTCCAAAAGGGACACGCATAGAAACTCTGCTTGATGGATAAACTGTTGTTGTAGTGATTTGATGAATAGTTGTTATCTTGGCAAGCTTTTCAAGAAAATAGAAATCTTCTCCTGCTTTTCTTTTATTCATTCCACCAACTTTGCAATAACTTTCTGCATCGCACACAATAGTTGAACCAATTGTTTGATATGCATAATGTGAACCTGCATATTTAAGTCCTGTAACATAATATCTCAAAAACAATTCATAACAAATTATTGCAAGCTTTTCGTCTTCTTTTTCTGGAAGAATATGCTCATAATAAACACAAGCAGCATTATAATTTTTTTTATTGAAATTATCGATTATTTCCTGCAAATAATTTTTTTCTACAGTACAATCTGCATCAAGGCAGATTAATATTTTTTTTCGATTGTTATTATAATCAAAAATCTTGAGTGCTAAATCCATTCCAATCTTTCTTGCAAGTCCAACACCAGCTTCTTTATCAGGAAGTTCTTTGCCGCTGCTTGAGGCATCAACAACCCCAATCTTAATTCCTTTCTCGTAAATTTTTTTTGCAAAGTCATCTCCACTTTTTTTATTGATTAAGTCTTTCAAATAGTCAATGGTTTTTCTGTTATCTTCTTTAATCTCTTTGCTGCAATTTTTAGGATTGTTGATTACATAAAGAAATAATGTTTCATCAAAATAATTTGTTTCGTTTTCTGCAATAGACTTTAAGAAATTGTTTATATTTTCATATTCTTGAATTACAGGGATTACAACTATGTTATTGATGTTGTTAAATTCTTCTGCTTCAATACTCCATTTATAAGATGAATACTTTTTTAAGTATGATAAAACAAAGGAAGGCAAATTTTTTTCTAATTGCTTCTTCATGAAAAATAATTTTCAATTATTATTTTTTCTGCAGCTTTGTAGTCGGCTCCATCAATCCAGTGAATTTTTATTCCTTCTCTTTCCATTTTTCTAAACCATGTCATTTGTCTTTTTGCAAATTGATGAATTGCGCTGTTCAGTTTTTGAAACATATCGTTGTAATTGAGTTCGCATTTAAGATACATGCCGATGAATTTATATTCTAGACCAAAAAATTCCAATTTGTCAAATGTAATTCCATCTGCAACAAGTTTTTCTACTTCTTCAATCATTCCATTTTCAAGTCTATATTTTAATCTGTTTGTAATTCTTTCTTTAATTTTTTCTCTGTCGAGATAAATTCCAATTGTTAATGAATTTATCTCGGGAATTTTTATAGTTGAATTCCCTTGCTCTTCGGAAATTATTATTGCTTTTATAATTCTATCTTTTATGAGCAGGTCTGTTGTATTGTGAAGTTTTGGATTAACTTTTTTAAGTCTTTCTCGGAGTTCCTCAATACTTAATTTATTTAGTTCATCATATTTTTCTTTACTGAATTCTACTTTATTGAGTTTATAGCCTTTCAAAATTGAATGCAGATATAAACCAGTTCCACCAACGAGAAATGGAATTTTATTTCTTGAATTAATTTCTTCAAATGCTTTATAAAAATGTTGTGTGAAGAGAAAAAGATTAAATTCCTCAGTTGGTTCAATTATGTCAATTAAATGATATGGAATTTTTTTCCCGTCAACGATATAATCATCTAAATCCTTTCCAGTTCCGATATTCATTCTTTTATAAACTTGACGGGAATCAGCAGAAATAATTTCTCCGTCAAATCGATTTGCCAGAAGGGCAGCTAATCTTGTTTTTCCGGAAGCAGTAGGACCTAAAATTGTAATTAAATTATAATTCATAAAATAAAATCATCACACACAAAGTCGTTAATCACAGAATCGTTTTATAAAACAGTCACTGTAGGAAGAGTAATAATAAATGTAGCACCTTCGCCAAGGGAGCTTTGCACTTCAATTTTTCCACCGTGTGCTTCAACAATTTGTTTAGTAATTGATAACCCTAAACCGGTTCCTTCTTTTTTCCCTTGAGTGAAAAATGGCTCGAAGATTTTTTCTCTAAGACTTTCAGCAATGCCAAGTCCTGTATCTCTAAAGAATATTTTTACTTTCTTTTCTTTTTCATCTTTTTTTGTAGAAACTGTAATTGTTCCGCCGTCGGGCATTGCATCGCATGCATTTTTGATTAAGTGCATGTAGCACTGATAAAATTCTTTAACATCAAGTTTTACATTTACATCTTTATCAAATTCGTTTGCTATTTTGCAATTGCGGGATTCAACATAAGTTTCGATTCGTGTTGAGTAATCGGTCAATGTTTTATTGAGGCTAACAGTTATAGTTCTTAAAATTGTTTTTCCTTCAGAATAACTCGATGTGGTTTGAACCAAATCTGCTACATGATTTAATTGTTCGAGCAGCATATCAACTATTTGAACATTATCTGGAGATAAATTTTTATTCTTCAGATGTTCTGCATATCGTTTGCTTACGAGGATTGGCTTTTTAATATCCTGAATTAGAAAGTTAGCCATCTTGCCGAGAGATTGAACTCTTTCTGCTTGAAGCAGCTTTTCAACAAGTTCTGCATTTTGAAGCGCAATTGCTGAGTGTATCGACATAGCATTTAATAATTCTTCATCGTACTTGGAGAATTCTCCTTTCTTGCTGTTTAATAATTGAAGAACTCCAATTATTTCTCCTTTTTTATTTTTAATCGGGAATGTCAAGGCATTTTTAGTTTCGTAGCCGCTTGCTTTGTCAAAGTCGGAACGATAACGCGGATCCTTTGATACATCTTTGATATTCAGAATTTCGCCTGTTCTTGCAACATAGCCTGCCATTCCCTCGCCAATTTTTAATCTTATCTCTTTAATTTCTGAGCCCATTGCTATTAATGACCATAGTTCATTTTTTTCTTTGTCAATCAGATATAATGTGCCTCTGTCGGCATCTGTTAATTCTGTTGCAACCTCAACTATGTTTTTCAAAACCTCATCTATTTTAATAGTTGAGTTAACAAGTTCTGCTGCTTTGATTATCATTTGAAGTTGATCAATTTTCATTTTTATATCCTCTTGAACTATATCTAATGGTGTTTTAGTATCTTTCTGGTTAATGTTTGTTAATTTCTCATCAACTTCTTTGAATATTTCTTCTGTTTCATAATCCTGCCATGTGATATTGTCTTTTTTCTCAGATTCTTCTTTTAATGATTTTTCTTCTTCAATTAATTCTTCTAATTTTTCAACATGCTCTGGTTTAATGCTGCTTGCATCTGATTCTAATTCAATTTTTTTCTCTTCTATTTTTTCAATGGGTTCTTCATCTGGTGAAATTGTAGGAGGTTGTTCTACTCCACTTAAAATCTGGAAGAAAGCATCATCAATATTATCACTTAAACTGCGTTGTACTTCAGTTTCTTCTTTTTGTTCAGGCAATTCGAATTCTGGCTTTGGAATTCCATTTTCATTTAGCATCGATTCTAAAAATTCTTCTTTAGGCTCTTCAGAAGGTTCTGATAAATCAACTTCAGGTTTTGGAATTCCATCTTCATTAAATAGAACTTTTTCTATATCAGTTAATTCTTCATCTTTTTGAAATTCTTGAGCAGAGCTTTCTTGTAAAGGTTCTATAACTTTATTTTCAGAAGATACATCTGCAATTGTCTTAAAGAAATTTTCTTCTGTCTTTTCGGTAATTTCATTTTTTGTTTCTGTAAAGTCTTCGAATGTTGGATGCTTTATTTCTTTTACATCTTTTTTTTCTTCAGAGGTATCTTCATATTCTGGAGCCGGTTCCAGCATATTTAATTTTATGTTCTCATTTTGATTAATTAAATCATCAATTTCATTTTTTGATAAAACAATTAAGTAAGTATCCCGCAATACAACTGCAGTTGAAGTTCTTGATGTTTGTTCCAAATATTCTTCATGTCCAAAGAATGAATTGTCAGAATAAATATATGACTTGCTTTTGCCAAGCAATCGTTTCTTAAGAACATTAACTTCTCCGCTTATTACTAAAAAAATTTCATTTACCGCATCCCCCTCACGATAAATTATTTGACCTTCGTTAAGTGTTAATAATTTTCCTTTAATCTTGCTGAAGTCTATTTTAGAAGTGTCAATATTTTTCAGTAATTTGTTTTTACTTAATGTTATTATTAATTGATTTTCCATTTTGATTATACTTTTATGCTAAATAATGAAATTACAAAAGCAATAGAATATCTTTCAAAGAATGATAATGTGCTGTCAAGATTAATAAAAAACTACGGCACATGCAAAATAGAACCACACAAAAAATACTTTTTTGCATTATTAAGAGCAATAACTGGTCAGCAGCTTTCTATGTATGCTGCAGCATCGATTGAGAAAAAATTGATGTCATATTTTAATAATAAACCCACACCTGAATTAATTTTGCAAACAAGCGACGAAAATTTGCGCACTATTGGTTTGTCAAATGCAAAAATAAAGTATATAAAAGATTTATCTGAAAAAGTTATAAATAAAAAAATTACACTGCGCGGAATCTCTAAAATGTCGGATGAAGAGATTATTAATGAATTGACAAAAGTAAAAGGAATCGGAATTTGGACTGTTCACATGTTTTTAATCTTTACATTAGGAAGATTGAATGTTCTTCCGTATACAGATCTTGGAATTAGAAAAGCTGTAATGTTAAATTACGGATTGAAAAATTTGCCTGATAGCAATAAAGTTATAAAAATTGCAAAAGAAAAGAACTGGCATCCATACTGTACTGTAGCAAGCATCTATTTGTGGAAGAGTTTGAATAATCAACCTGAATCTTAATTAAAATAACGGCATCATACTCAATGGACGAAAAAGAATTAATTGAAAAAGCACAAAAGGGGGATAGAAAAGCATTAACTGAGCTTGTAAAAATGTATGAGCAGACAGTTTATAATTTTTCCTTTAAAATCTGCCGAAACAAAGAAAGAGCTGAACATACAATGCAGGAAACTTTTTTGAGCATGGTAAAAAATTTACATCAGTTCAGTGGTGATTCAAAGTTATCGACATGGCTTTATCGTGTTGTGGCAAATCATTGTTTAATGCTTGCCCGTTCAGAAAATAAATATGGATTTACATCTATTGATGACGACGAAGCATTAATTGATGAAAAAAATTTTGCGGATTGGAAAGTTACTCCAGAACATGTAACAGAAAATAATGAATTAAAACAAATTCTTGATGAAGCTATACAAAAACTTGCACCGGAATATCGAATTGTATTCATGTTAAGAGACGTTGAAGGATTGTCTACAGAAGAAACAGCCAAAATAGTTGAACTTTCTATTCCAGCTGTAAAATCAAGATTGCACAGAGCAAGAGCTTTTTTGAGAAATGAATTAAATAAGAGATTAGCTTATGAATAAACCAACATGTAAAGATGTTATGATGCATATATGCGATAATCTTGGTGAAGAACTAAATTCACCAACATGCATAGAAATTAAAACTCATTTAGAAAGTTGTGATAATTGTCAGCATTTTTTCAAATCAGTTGAAGATACAATTCAATTTTACAGAAGATATAATGTGCAGCTGTCTGAAGATGCACACAACAGATTACTTGAATTTTTGGGATTAAAAGAGAACGCTTCTGATACCTGAATTTATTTTCTTGTTCATTTGATTATCAAATAAAAATTTTAGAACTTTGCAATACCGAGGAAGCTGGGGACAACCCGGCTGAGAGGAAGTCTAGAATGCGACTTCGGCCTTTTGAACCTGATCCGGGTAATACCGGCGTAGGGAAGGTAATCAAAAATTCCTTTCTCTCTAAGCCTATATTATCCCCTCATTGCTTCCATCGGTTTTAATCTTATTAAAATTAGGGAGGTTGAAATGACACAATTAGAATTTGCTCAAATGGGCAAAGTTACGGAAGCAATGAAATATGTAGCAGAAAAAGAAAATAAATCTCCACATGAAATACTTGAACTTGTCAGAAGTGGAAGAGCAGTGATCCCTGCAAATATAAATCACATAAATCTTTCGAACTTTACAGCCATTGGTGAATCTCTTACTGTTAAAATAAATACAAACATTGGTACATCTTACGACTACATAAATATCGCTGAAGAAATTGAAAAAGCTAAAATTGCCATTGAATATGGCTCAGACACTCTTATGGATTTATCAACTGGAGGAGATTTAAAGTTTATTCGAGAGGAAATACTGAAAGTTTGCACAATCCCACTTGGTACAGTACCAATTTATGAAGCTGAATTTACCGCTGCAAAAAAATCATCTATTTATGATATGACACCTGATGATATTTTTAATGTCATTGAAGAACATGGAAAACAAGGAGTAGATTATATAACAGTTCATTGTGGTATCACGATGGAAACATTGAAAAGATACCAGAACGAAAAAAGAATTACCGGTATAGTATCTCGAGGCGGCGGTTTAATTGCAGCCTGGATGCTTAAGAACAAGGAAGAAAATCCTTTATATAAGTATTATGACCGACTTCTTGAAATTGCTCGTGAATATGATATGACATTATCACTTGGCGATGGATTAAGACCAGGTAGTTTGAATGATTCAACTGACAGAGCACAAATTGCTGAATTAATGATAATTGGCGAATTAGTAGAAAGAGCAAGAAAAGCTGGAGTTCAAACAATGGTTGAAGGACCGGGTCACATTCCACTTAATGAAATACAAACTAATGTTCAGATTCAAAAGAAACTTACAAAAGGAGCTCCATTTTATATTCTTGGAATGCTGCCGACTGATATTGCAGCAGGATTTGACCACATAGCAGGTGCAATTGGTGGTGCACTTGCCGGTTGGTACGGTGCTGATATGCTGTGCTACATAACTCCTGCAGAACATGTAGGATTACCGACAGTTGAAGATGTAAAAAATGGAGTTATAGCTTTTAAAATTGCTGCTCATATTGCTGATATAGCTCGAGGGAATAAAGATGCACTTGAAAGAAATAAAAAAATGAGCGAAGCCCGTTACAAATTGGATTGGGATAAACAATTTGAATTAGCATTATATGGTAATGAAGCAAAAAAAATTTTTCATAGTCGAGCAAGCAAAACAGAAGCTTGTTCAATGTGTGGTCCTTTCTGTCCAATGAATTTAGTTGAAAATACAATCCGCAAAAATAAATTGGTCGAGGTCTAATATGAAGAAAGTCGAATTCCCTGCAATTGGCAAAATTAGTCCTGAATTTTTTAATCATTATATTTATCCGCAACTTGGTGCAAAAAGAAATGATGTTTTAATTCCTCCTTCTCATGGAATAGATATTGGGATTGTTCAAGTATCAAATGAAACTGTGATGGCAATTACTACAGACCCAATTTATATTGTTCCTCAATATGGCTGGGAAAAAGCAGCCTGGTTTGCATGGCACATTCTTGCAAGTGATGTTACAACAAGCGGATTTCCTCCTGCTTATGCAGTTTTTGATTTTAATTTACCAATGAATATTACCGAAGATGATTTTGAAAAAGTTTGGAAAGTAATTCATCAAGAATGTGAAAAATATGGAACTGCTGTTGTAACAGGCCATACAGCTCGTTACACAGGAACAGATTATCCAATGGTTGGCGGAGCTACATTTATTGCCGTTGGACCAAAGGATAAATATTTGACTCCCAAATTTGCTATGGAAGGAGATTTAATTGTAATAACAAAAGGAGCTGCAATAGAAGCAACAGGAATTTTTGCTAACACTTTTCCAAATTATATTAAAGAAAATTTGGATGCTGATATTTTATCAAAAGCAGAAAATTTATTTTATAAAATGAGTACTGTTGATGATGCTTTAACAGCAGTAAAAATTGGAGTAAAAGAAGAAGGGGTAACATCTTTACATGATGCAACCGAATGTGGAGTTATTGGAGGAGTGTTTGAAGTTGCACAAGCAAGCAATAAAGGAATTATTATTTATAAAGATAAAATTCCTGTGTTGCCAGAAGTTAAATCTGTATGCGAACTGTTCGATATGGACCCTTATATTTCAATTAGTGAAGGCACATTAGTAATTACTGTAAGACCACATAAAGTTGATTTACTTGTTAATGAATTAAATAATCAAGGAATTGACTGCGCAGTTATTGGTGAGATACTTCCTTTTGAAAAGGGAAGATGGATTGTAGAGAATAATCAAACTAAACAATTAGAACATCCACGAGTAGACCCATTTTGGCAAGCAATAGCCCAAGCTTTTGAAATGAAAATTAATTAGAAAGATGAGAACAATTCCAAAAGTATTAACAATAGCTGGAAGTGATAGCAGTGCTGGTGCTGGCATTCAGGCAGATTTAAAAACTTTTATGGCATTAAATGTTTACGGCACAAGTGCTGTCACTTCCATTACTGTTCAAAACACAAAGGGAATAGAAACTGTATATGATTTGCCTGGATACTTGGTTTATGAACAAATTAAATCTATAATCACAGATATTGAAATTGATGCTGTAAAAACAGGTATGCTTTCTAATTCAGATATAATAGAAAATGTAGTATCTGCAATTAATGAATTCAATATTAGAAAGTTAATCATTGACCCTGTGTTAAAAGCTAAAGATGAAACCAATTTATTGAAAGAAAATTCACTGAATATTTTCATACAAAAATTATTACCAAAAGCATTGATAATTACACCAAATATTTTTGAAGCTGAAATGCTAACTGGTATTAAAATTATTTCAAAAGAAGATATGATAAAAGCAGCAGAAAAAATTTATCAGTTTGGACCAAAATGCGTAGTAATAAAAGGCGGGCATTTGCCTTTTGAAAATTTTGTAGTCGATTTAATCTTTACAAAAGATAAAATTGAATATTTAGAAAATCCTTTTATTCAAACAAAAAATACTCATGGCATTGGCTGCACTTTTTCTGCTGCCATCACAGCAAATATCGCAAAAGGGTTTGATATTTTTTCTTCTATTAAAGAAGCAAGAGCTTTCATTCAAAATGCATTACAAAATGAAATTCAAATAGGAAAAGGTTTTGGTCCATTAAATCACGGGTGGCAATGGCAGCAATAAAAGGTATTTATGCAATAACAGATGAAAATTTAATTCCTGATAATAAACTCGAAGAATGTGTCGAAAAGGCAATTCAAGGCGGAGTGAAATTAATTCAACTTAGAGATAAATCATTTGGCTTCGAGAAAAGAATTGAAAGAGCTAAAAGACTAAAAGTAATAACAGAAAAGTATAATATCCCTTTAATTATCAATGATGATGTCCATGTTGCTCTTGAAAGTAATGCAGATGGTGTGCATCTCGGGAAAGATGATTTGGGAGCAAATGCAATTGAATATTTCAAAAAAATTAAATCTCTTATGAAAAATAAAATAATTGGAATTTCTTGTTACAACGATATTGAAAAAGCAAGATTATTTGAGAAATTAGGAGCCACTTATGTTGCTTTTGGGGCAGTTTTTACTTCTCCAACAAAACCAAATGAACCAGTAATAAACTCACTCAATTTTTTTAAGACAGCAAGAAAAAAAATTAAAATCCCAATTGTAGCTATAGGAGGGATTAATCAAAATAATTATCACTTACTGCTTGAATATAAAATAGATGCACTTGCTGTTGTATCAGCAATATTTAATGGTAATCCTTATGAAAATGCAAAAAAGTTTACATTGATAAATCAAGATTTCTCTTGATTGCTATTAGCAAATATTACCTATAGAGCTTAATAAGATTACTCAGATTTTTCTGTTTTACAAGTTGATATGCCAAAAGGTAAGTACAAAGGGCACCAACCAATCAATGCAGTAACAATTGGTATTAAACCAATTAATCCCCATAAACTTTGAGTAATGATTCCAATAATAATTATTGCAAGACCTAAAATTATTCTAATTATTTTGTCTGTACTTCCAACATTTTTTTTCATATTTCCTCCTCGTAAAATTTTTTGTTCATCAATTTGATGTTACAAATTAGATTAGGATTCACTTAATCAATAAACATTTGTTTATAAATTTTTGATTATCAGTCATAAGCACAACATAATAAATTCCTGCCGATAAATTACTTCCATCGAATTCAATTTCATAATTTCCTGGATAATAAAAATCATTTGTGAGAGTTTTTATTTCTTTACCAAGTACGTCAAAGATTTTAATTACAATTTTTGTGCTTGCATGATTAACATTATCAGGAATAGAATATTTGATTTTCGTAATTGGATTAAAAGGATTCGGAAAATTTTGATATAATTTAATTTGGCTGGGTAAATCAAGTTTTACATAAATATTATTAGAATATTCAAAGGAGCCGTCATAATCAATTTGTTTTAGTTTATAAAGAAATTCATAACCACCTGTAGGTTCATCAATGTATGAATAAAATTTAGGTGAATTGCTGTTTCCATTACCTGGAATAAAAGCAACTTTATTCCATTGATTATCTGCAGAAGTTTTGTTTAACCGAAGCAACTCAAAACCATAATTATTTACTTCTGTTGCTGTAGACCAAGTTAAATGGATTTTACTTCCAAATGGAATTGCATTAAATGAGACAAGTTCAACAGGAAGAGGAGAGGGAATATTATTAGAGAAAAAATCATTTTTATTATCATCTGAATCCCAGCCATTTCCATTTGTTCCATAAGTTTCATTACCATTGTTATCCTTTCTGCAAAGACTTCTTGTTGCATAGCTTGGATAAATCGCATAATTACTTCCTTCAAATTCATTGGCAGAACTTCCATACCCGACAAAATCAACAACATTAATGTCAAACCTATTACTTATTGCTTCTGAATTATTGACTAAAGCTATTTTACCTGCAGTCGCTGATAAATTAGTAGTTCCGATTACATTGGGGGTTATAGGTAATACATTTCCAATATCTCCTCCACTATAAAGCTGAATAAGGTAATAGCTGTTTGATTTTATTGTTCCACTAAGTAATATAATGTTGTTGTTATAATTATAACTTGTAGATGGTGAATATTGTAATGACCATCCGTTTAAATCAACGTCGTTTTGTAATGGATTATACAAAACAACATAATCATACTTGTAAACAGCTCCAGCATTACCCCCAGCAGCATAGATTTCAGCAATTACAATATGATTAGCTACCTGTGAAAAATTAACAGAGGAAAAACACAGCAATAATAAAAGAATGAATAATTTTACAATTGCCTTCATTTTTGCCTCTCATATTTAGGAAGGATTTTTTCTAAATTAAATTAATTATTTCCATTAATAAAATCATCAAAATTTTTATTGAACTATTTATCTACAATTTTTGTAATGGTTCATAAAGCAGATATAAAATGACTGCAATAAAAATTTTTTTGATTATTCTATTAATTAACATTTTGAACATTGATAATGAATTAACAAAAAAATCCAAAGAGAATCTTATGAATTCTGATAAGTATGAAATTGTAACATTTGGAGAAGGGTGCTTCTGGTGTTCAGAAGCAATTTTTCAAAGAGTTCGTGGTGTGCTAAAAGTTGAAAGCGGGTATTCAGGCGGAAGTGTTCCAAATCCAACTTATGAAGCTGTGTGTACAGGAAAAACAGGTCATGCCGAAGTTGTTCAAATAACTTTTGACCCCAAAATAATTTCATTTCAAGAATTGCTTGAAATTTTTTTCAGTACACATGACCCCACAACTTTAAATCGACAGGGAGCAGATGTAGGCACTCAATATCGTTCTGTAATTTTTTATCATAATGAAGAACAGAAAAAAATAGCTGAAGAGATGATTAAGAAATTAAATGAAAGTAAAATATGGGATAGTCCAATTGTAACTGAGGTAAGTAAATTCAAAAATTTTTATAAAGCAGAGGATTATCATCAAAATTATTATAATAACAATCAGTTTCAGCCCTACTGCAATTTTGTTATATCACCCAAATTAGAAAAGCTCAAAAAATATTTTAGCAACAAGTTGAAATAAAAAAGCCCAATTAAAATTAATTGGGCTTTAATGAAGCTAAGTTAAAATTCTGTTAAAGAATTATTTTATAACTTTTACTTCCTGAGCTTGCGGACCTTTTTGTCCTTGAGCAATAGTGAATTCAACTTGTTGACCTTCTTGAAGACTGCGGTAGCCTTCGCCAACAATTGCCTGGAAATGAACAAAAACATCATCTCCGTCTTTGCGAGAAATGAATCCATAACCTTTAGAACTGTTGAACCACTTTACGGTTCCTCTTACTTTTTCTGCCATCTTAAAGATGCTCCTAAAATTGTTAATAAATAAATTAATTGCGAACAGAGCACCTGAATTGTTTACTAAAAAACAATTTACTACTGCTCAAGTTCATAAAAAAAGGGACTTGTTTTAACCACAAGTCCCTTCGCTCCGCGTGCAGGACTCGAACCTGCAACCCTGCGGTTAACAGCCGCATGCTCTACCATTGAGCTAACGCGGAATACATTATAACAAAAAATCGTGCACAAAAATAGATTATCTGAATTGTTTTGTCAAGTAATCAGAAAAATTTTTTGAAGATTACTTTTTATAAAAATTTAACCACATGTGATGTAAATTAACCCTTTAAAAAAATTGTTTGCATTAATATTTAATCTTGTTAAATTAATGCTATAAAGAATTCTCTTCCTGAACAAAATACCTGTACTGCTCTCAATTAGAAAATACATTTAATTATAAATCCAGTTTGCTCTTATTTCGGGAAAATGAACAATATTTAATATAAAATGAGAGCAAATATTAGGTATTTTGTTTTCTTTTTTTTCTTGGTTGTTTCATATACTTTTTCTCAAACCAATGTTCAGGGCACCATAAATTCAAATACAATATGGTCACTTAATGGAAGTCCTTACAATATTACAGGTTCTATTACTATTCGAGATGGTGCGACTCTTACTATCGAGAGCGGTGTTGTAGTTCAATTTACAACATCATCTTATATAACTGTAGGATACAGCCAATCTTCAAAAGGTAATTTAATTGCAAATGGTGTCAGCTTTAAAGGACTATTAACAAATGATGCAAGGATTTATTTCAAAGATAATTCTGCAAGTGGAACATTAGAAAATTGTTCCTTTGATAATACTTA
This sequence comes from Rosettibacter sp. KY25, assembly GCF_057554405.1. Lineage (NCBI taxonomy): Bacteria > Pseudomonadati > Ignavibacteriota > Ignavibacteria > Ignavibacteriales > Melioribacteraceae > Rosettibacter > Rosettibacter sp. KY25. The sequence goes on from NZ_BAAJAO010000003.1 coordinate 36,620, forward strand.
TCTTTTAATTGAAAATAATGAGATAACAATTAGTAATTCCAGCTTTAGTAATTGTGTTTATCCAATTGTATTAAACGATGGAGGCAAAGCAATTTTAAGCAATGTTGATATTCTTCCTTCCAATTCAAATTTTGGTATTCAATTTCATGGTGATATCACTTCTGATTATACTTTGAAAAACTATAACATTCCTTATTATATTGATAATTTAACAATCAGGAACAATTCAACATTATTTATTGAATCTAATTGTGAAATTTATCTTACTACATCAACTCCAATTACTCTTGGCTCGTCTTCTACATCAAAAGGAACTTTAATCGCAAGCAATGTATACTGGAAAGGAATAACCTCAAGCGATTCAAGAATTTATTTTAAGAATCAATGCGGAACAGGTACATTAACTAATTGCATATTTGATAACACCTATTTGTATATTGAAAATAATGATGCAACTGTTTTTAATAGTACTTTTAAGGGAGTTGGTTACCCTGTAATTCTCAAAGATGGTGCAAGCATAAATCTTGATAATGTTATTTATGACACTAATGTTTTATACCCGGGACTTTGTTATCAAGGCACAATTAACAAGAACTTAACTTTAACTAAAAATTATTCGCCTTATTACATTAATGGATTGACAATAAGAGATAATGCTGTTTTATCGATAGAACCTGATACAAAAATTTATTTTCCCACAAGTTCTGGAATAAACATTGGTTATAGTTCTTCCTCAAAAGGAAATTTTATAGCTGATAGTGTTGAATTCATTGGTTTATCAAGCAGTGATGCATTAATTCAAGTATTGTATAATTCTACCGCACAAATAAGAAAATGTCTTTTCAATAATGTTTATCTAAACATAGATAATTCATCTCCGGAAATAAAAAATTGCAGATTTACTAAAGACAATTATGCTATTGTTGTTAGAAATAATTCTAATCCAATTATAATTTATAATGATTTTTATAATAACAACACAGCTATAAAAAATTACAGCACTTCAACTATTAATGCAATAAATAATTTTTGGGGAGACCCAAGTGGACCAAGTAATACAAATAATCCAAGTGGTATTGGACAAAAAATAGATGGCTTAATTGATTTTACTCCCTTTTCTCAAAGTCCATTTAATGGCAATATTTTATTATCTGTCATTCAAAATGAAATTGACTTTGGTGAAAATGTAATTGGTTCATATACAGAAAAATCACTCAAGCTGGTAACAAGTAAGGGCTCAATTGATTTATTTATAAATAAAATTGAAATTGATAATAATGCATTTACATTCAGTGTTACTCCCCCTAAAAATATTTGGGTTGCTAAATCAGAAACTGTTTCTGTCAAAATTAAGTTTACTCCTCAATCATTAACTCAAGTAGAATCGAATTTATTAATTTACAATAACAAACAAGATGAATCACCTGCAATTATAAAATTGAAGGGGAAAGGGATATCTCGAATCTTTACGGAACCTACAACTCTTTCATTTGGTGTAGTTAATTTAAAAGACAGCAGAACTTTACCTTTAGTTATAAAAAACAGATCATCACAAACTATTACAATCGATTCTATTAGAATTAATAGCAGCAAATTCACATATGTTCTTGGTGCTACTTTAAGTATTTTATCTTATGATGAAACTTTAACTCAACAACCTGTAAATTATATCAGGAACTTCCAAGAAGTAACAAGCTTATTTTCGCTTTCACCAAATAAATCAAAAGAAATTTTGATTACTTATAAACCAACAATACGAGGTGTAGAAAATGCAACATTAAAAATTTATTACAGCTCTAATCAAGTTTATGAAGTTGAATTAAGTGGTGAAGGTTATGCTGCTCCATTATTAACAAAAATTGTTAGTCTGGATATTCAAAACTTTCCTAATATCCAATTAAATGTTTCGGTGGATACATTTTATAACGGAATCTCTTCATTAAACTTATCGAATTTTAAAGTATTTGAAGATGGGACATTTCAAACAGAGAATTTCAATGTTATTCAACCTGGTCAATCTGGCAATGCACGTTTAGCAGATATAGTTTTCATTATGGATAACAGTGGAAGTATGGGTGATGAGCAATCTGCTGTTTCAAATAATGTAATTAACTTTGTAAATAATCTTGTAAGTTCAGGAGTCGATTATGCGCTTGGGTTATGTAGATATGGAGCTTTAGCAAATTCCGGCAATCCAATAATTGAAAATAATGGAATGCTAACAAGTGATGCAGACTATTTTAAGAATAATTTATGGAAATTAAATAAAACAGATGGTGGAAAAGAACCTGGTTACTATGCAATTAAACAATCAGCATCCTCATTTAATTTTAGACCGGGTTCACAAAAAATATTTATAATAATTACTGATGAAGACCCTGATCAAGGCGGTGCTACAATAGACGAGGCTGTTTCAATTTGTCTGGAAAATAAAATAACACTATTTGTTTTAACTAACTCAAATCTATATAACAAATTTACTCCAATTACAAATGTTACCAATGGTGAGATACTTGACATTCGTTCTGATTTCAATCAAATACTAAATTATATTTCAACTATTATTTCAAACAATTATCTTGTTCAATATAAATCTTCGGACCCTATTGCTAAGAATAAAAATCGAGAAATCGTTGTAACTGTCAATTACAAGTCAAATGAAAGTTCTGATACAATTTATTATAACCCTGCTTCGATGCCTAAAATACAGCGCACAGATTCTACGCTTGCACTTCATAGAAAAGCATGGACTGAAGGAACATCTTTTAAAATTAGTGCTGTCATTACAGATGAAATTGAACCATTTGTGAAATCAGCAACACTTTATTACAAGCCTACAAATCAAAGTTATTATTACAATGTTACGATGACGAAATATGGTGCAGATAAATTTGCAGCAAGTATTCCTTCTTCATTTGTTAAATCTCCCGGTGTAGATTATTATATTACTGCAACTGATGGGAACATTACAGTATCGGACCCCAAAACAAATCCAGCACAAAGTCCTTATCAATTAGCTGTTCTTCCAAATGTGGCTCCAAAGATTGAGCATAATATTGTCGAAGCAGCTTCAAAAAATACTGCGATTAATATTACTGCTATAATTACAGACACAACAAATAATTTAACTGATGCAAAACTTTATTACAGAAAGAGCGGGCAAATATCTTATCAATCATTGCAAATGAATTTTACATCTCAAAATGTTTATTCTGCTGTTATACCCAAAGAATTTGTAACTAATGTTGATATTGAATATTACATTAAAGCAACAGATGATTTCGGCTTAAGTTCTTATCATGGTACTTATGATCAGCCTCATAAAATTTCAATAGTTGCATTAAATGTATCTGCACAAATTGATACATTACATAATGGCATTTCGATAAAAAATATTCAAGTTCCACAAAATGGAACAGGTTATTGCTACTTTAAATTGACATCAAATGGAACAGGAGTTTATTCCAATTCAAATGTAAAAGCATTATTAATATCTGCTAACAGAAATATAAATGTAGAAGGGAAATTTATTAGCCGGGGAATTTTCCGGCTTGACTTACCTGGTTACTTGTTTGTTGATTCATTGATGAGTTTTATACTAGGCAATGGTATTACAGTTAGTGATACTTTTTATTCATTTAATGCTTCACAATTTCAAATAAGAATTAGAAGAGTTCCTACACCTTATCAAAGAACATGGACTGTGTTTGCAAGCGGAAGTGCTGGAGTAAGCGGAACAGTAGGCTCTGTTGGTGTTGGAGCTTCAGCTTCTGCTGCTAAATTATCTGTAAAAGGGGAAGCAGGAGCTGGATTAGAAATCCAAATAGACCATAACAAAAATTTAGTTTTTGATAGAAGATTAGAAGCAAGTTTAACAACAGAAGTAAAAGTTCCAGATGTAAATCTTACTGTGGCTTCCGCTACTGTTACAAATACATCTTCTACAATTAAAACTTTCTTTGGACAGAAATTTGGTTTTTCACAACTAAACTTGGAGCCAGAGAAAATCAAGATGGCTCAAGCTGGTTTCTTGCTGGAGACCTTATCTTTTGCCGGTGCAAGTCTTTCACCTGGAGTAGGTGCAATTCTCGCTGCTATTGTAGAGACAATTAATGCTACTGCCGGGATGATGCCAATTTTCAATGATGGTTTAATCAAAATATACACAGGGTTAGGCATTGAAGGTTCAGTTGGTGTAGGATTTCAATCTAAATTCCAAGGAATAGAATTCAATGCATTAAATCCTTCATTAGGAATTGCTGTAGGTCTAAAACTTAATAACTTCAATTCATCACATCCATCAATAAGTAACAATAGTGTTGGTTCTGTAGAATTTAGTGAGGCATTAAGTTTCAATTTTTCAACACTCGACTTTGGATTAAAATCTCAACATGATTTTGATTTAGGTGGAGGCAATTTTAGTTTCTTCGATGCAGGTTTAGGTTCAGAGGTTTCGATTGAAACAAAAATTAATCCATCGTTTAATTTCAACGGATTAAGTCTTTCACTCAAAGGTGGTGGCGGTCTTAATATATTTAATGCTTCGACAAATCAATATTACAGCACACAGTTTGATGTTCCAAAAGAATTATATCCAAAATTATCAAACTCGAATACTAAAATTCTTGGTTTTTATACAAAAGATAGAAAAATTCCTCTGAGTTCAGATATACTTACAGATTTAACAAATACTATAAAATTTTCATACGATGCAACTATACCAATTGATATTACCACATCAGAAATTAGAGGGAATGGTTATGCTCTTGATCTTGGAATTGACCTTGATGCCGCATTAGGTGTTGGTGTTGGTTTATCATTCGGTATAAAATTCAAATATTACGATGAACTTACTTTTCCAAGAAAATTTTCTAAAGCTTTTTTAGGCGGCGACAATTATTTAATCTATACTAACGAATACTCAGATGAAATGAATAGTGATAGCTTTACTTCAATCTTAAGAGATATTTTCTCAGGTGTAATTCCTCTTGTTAAACAATCATTTCTAAATATTATTACTACAATGGAGAAGATTATCGTTGCAGGTAAGGAATTTGTTATAGATGTAGTTTCTAAGACTGGTGATGCAATTGGAACTGTTGTTGGAACTGCGGTTGATACAGGGACAGCGATTATTACTACTTTCGGTTCTTACTTGCCTTCATTATATCAATTAGAACCATTCCAACCACCAAAAGTAATGAATATGAACAGGTCAACAACTGTATATCATCAAGTTACAAATAAAAAGTTTGACTTGTATGAAAGCAATCTTATCATAATCAGTGATGTAATGAGTATTTCTTTCAAAAAGAATGATGGAACAATATTACGGGATACTCTGAATTCTCCTTTTACGATTAAAATGTTTATTCATCCAGAACAATTACAGAAATTTAATTTGAGTATGGAAGACTCATCAAATATTAAAATCTATTATTATGATAAAAAACTTCTTAACTGGGTTTACCTTGGAGGAGAACTTAAGGATAACTCTGTAATTGTAAGCACAAATAAACTTGGTGAATTTGCACTTGGGATTGAATTATCAAATATATCTGATAAAGAAGCACCCAATATTATTGATTATGGTCCTAAACAAGGAGCTATAATTGAAACTTATCCAGAAATTTTTGCTATAGTTCAAGAAAATAGATTTGGTTTGGGATTAGATTTAATTAACTCAAAGATTATAATTAATGGTAAAGAAAAAGAAATAATGTATGACCCCTCAACATCTAAAATATTTTATTTGGCTACAAGAGATGATATAAACAACAATGCAACAAATCATGTTGAAATAATTGTTTATGATTTTGCTGGCAATCATTCAAAAATTAGTTTTGATTTCAGAGCTGTAATTACATCTATAGCTGATGAATCCGTAAAGTATGAATATAAACTTTACCAAAATTATCCCAATCCTTTTAATCCCACTACACAAATAAAATTTTCACTTGCTGAAAAATGTAATGTTGAAATAAATATCTATGACATAAGAGGAAGATTAATAAAGACCTTATTCAAAGGTGAGTTGAATGCTGGTTATCATAACATTGAATGGAATGCTACAAATAATCTTGGTTATAATGTTGCAAGCGGTGTTTACTTTTATCAACTAAAAACAGAAAAATACAATGTTATTAAAAAAATGCTGCTGATTAGGTAAAAGAAAAACATTAGCAATTAAAAGGCACATAAAATGAAAAAATTTATTTTTTCTTTGTTAATGTTTATCAGCTTATTGAATGGTGTTTTTGGACAGGATTATTGGCAAAAAACAAATGGACCTGGTTCAGAACCAATAAGCTCACTTGCAATTAATTTAAACGGTTACCTCTTTGCAGGTACTTATGGAAAGGGGGTCTTCTTTTCTTCTGATAAAGGTAATACTTGGCAGCAAACTGCATTGAAAAATTCATGGGTAAATTGTCTAGCAATTAATTCCAATGGATATATCTTTGCAGGAACTGATGCAGGAGGCGTTTATCGCTCAACAGATAATGGTTCTACTTGGACACAAATTAATAAAAACATCTCATGGACATGGATTGAATCTTTTGCATTTAATCCAAGTGGTTATATTTTTACTGGCACTTACAAAGGGGGATTATATTATTCAACTGATAATGGTGACAACTGGATATCAATTAATACGAATCTATCTAATGCTGATATTATTTCGATTATTTTTAACTCAAGCGGAGATATTTTTATAGGCACAGATGGACATAGCATATTCCGATCTAATGATAATGGATTGACATGGAAAAACATAGGATGGAGCGGTGCAAAAACCTATTCGTTTATTATCACACCAACTAACAAAATTTTAGCCGGCACTTCGGATGGGGTTTATTATTCGACAAATAATGGCGACCTCTGGGAACGTGTATTCGATTTAAATCTTATGTCTACAGCTATTCGTTCGTTAATTTTAAATTCTGAAGGTGAAATATTTGCTGCAGCAGATGGCGGAGATTTTTGGACATCTTTAAGTGGTGTTTACTCTTCTGCTGATGATGGCAAAAGCTGGAAACTATTAAAAGCAGGACTAAGCGATATTGCAGTTTACTCGTTAGCGATTGATAAACAAGGATTTATTTACGCGGGAGCTAAGAATGGATTTGTATATCGTTCTTCCACTCCAACAAATTTAGTTGATAAGTGCAAGAATAAACCTGAATCATATTATCTCTCTCAAAATTATCCTAATCCATTTAATCCAATGACAACTATTGAATATTCTATCCCAGAAAAAGAAAATGTCAAACTTATTATCTATGATTTCTTGGGAAGAGAGATAGCAACACTTGTAAACACAGAACAAGATGCAGGAATTTATAGATTGTACTTTGATGCAGGTAATCTAAGTAGCGGAATTTATTTCTATAAAATTGAAACTAAGAATCATTCTGAAATTAAAAAAATGACTTTAATAAAATGAGCAACACGGAGTAATGAATATGAAAACTTATTTTAATTTCATTTTATTGCTCCTTGTTTTGTTGATATGCAGTTGTGATAAAAAAGACAATTTAACATCGACAGAAGAGGAGCAACTGACTGTGACAATGCCGCGTCCCAAAGGCTGGTTGCTTGGGACATGGACAGCCACAATGCCAGAGTATATTTCATTTGGTCAAAAATCTTCTTTTGCCGGCAAAAAGATTAAAATGATTTTAACAAAAGAACACACACTAAACATTGGATATTGGTACGAAGGCAAAATTATATGGGATGAGGGTTCTTCAAATTCTGTAACATTTAATTTAATATCTCCTGGTGAAACCCCATACAATTACATTCAATGGGTCTATGATAAAGCCTATGATATTGAGAATCTTTATCTTGAAGTGCATAAAGATGAGAATAATTATATAGAATTATCAACAACAAATTTAGGTGCGAAAGGGACTACTCCTGTAACAATCTCATTTGACTGGCAAATAAAAATAAACGGTATATATGAAAGCAGTTTCTTTATTAATCAATTAGTGTTTTATAAACAATGATTATTAATATATCTATCTTCATTGATAGAATACCTAAATAAATCATTAACTAATTACAGGAGTAAAATATGAAAAAGTTAAACACCATTACCGTATTATTAATTTTTTCATTATTAATCAGCAATGCAAATTATGCTCAAACTGATATTGGGTTTAAAGGCATTGGAGGTAAACTTGGGTATGTTTCACCCGAAGACCCAATCGAAAGCACAATTGGCTTTGGTGCAGTATTTAATTTAGGGCAAATAATTTCTTCAATAAAGTTAGATGCTGGCATTGATTATTGGTCAAAAAAATACGAATCTGGGACAACGTATTTAGGAACTTGGGAAACTACATTATCAGAAATTACAATCTATGCACTTGGTAAATACTATATCCCATTAAGCAATTCTCCAATAAAACCATATGGTGGGGCAGGACTTGGTTTTGTTATTGGAAAGGTAAGCATTGATTCACCGGTTTATTCAGGTTCTGAAACTGATTCTGACTTCGGAATTAGATTAGTTGGTGGTGCTGACTACGAATTCTCGCCAAATTTAAAAGTATTTGCAGAAGTTACCTATCAAACTAATGGAACTGATTTCTTTGGAATATTTGCAGGTGTAATGTTTAGTACCGGCAAATAAAATTTTTATTAGCATAAAATAAATTCATTGATGGCACAAAATAAACTTTGTGCCATCAGTTTTTTATCAATTATTCAAATCTTTCAATATTTCCCTTTTGTTAATCCATTACTATTTGTAAATTGACTTAACCAAAAACGGAGTTAATATAATGGAAATTACACACATCGAACATATAGCCATTGCAGTGAAAAATTTAGATGAAAAAATTAAATATTATCAGAATGTTCTTGGTCTTAAATGCGATTCGATTGAAGAATCAAGAACACAAAAAACAAGAACTGCTTATTTCACAATTGGACAAACAAGAATTTATTTAGTAGAATCAACTGAACCTTATGGACCAATTGGAAGATTTATAGAAAACAAAGGTGAAGGTATTCATCATATTTCTTTTGCTGTAACAAACTTAGTCGAAGCACTGAAAGAAGCTGCTTCGAAAGGAGTTCAGTTAATTGATGCAGAACCTAAATTAAGTCCAGAAGGTTACCGCTATGCATTTCTTCATCCAAAATCTACTCATGGAGTTTTAACTCAATTATGTGAATTGCCAAAATAAATTTTTATCTCATGGCAATGTTCATGTTTTTTCTTCTGTGTAAAAATTCTTAATTAGTCATCATGTATGAAATCAAAAAAATCTTTATAATAATTTTATGGTTTACTCTGGATATAAATTTATTAGCTCAAATCGATGCTGAATATTGTTCAAAAGGAAAAATTAATTATTATCAAAAAACCAGCTTTCTTTTCAAAATTAATTATGATGGAGATATAAATATTGATGTTACATATTACAAACTAAATTTGTCCGTGAATTATAACTCAAAATTCCTTAAAGGGATTGCAACTTTAAAATTAAGACCTACCAAAGAATATCTCAGCTCTGTTAACTTAGATTTTTATAAGGGTTTCAAAATTGATTCGATTATATCAAGCAAAACCAGATTGAGTTTTAATCAGACATCTGATAATCATCTTATCATATATTTAGATAAAAATTATTCATTCGGAGAAGAAGTAACGATTGATGTTTATTACCAGGGTAATCCTAACACAAGCGGCGGTATTGGCGGAAGTTTTGTTTTTTCAAAAACAAAAATTGATAATCCTGTTGTGTGGACATTAAGCCAGCCTTACGGTGCCAAAGATTGGTTCCCCTGCAAAGATACACCATCAGACAAAGCAGATTCTTCTGAAGTATGGATTACGGCAGATTCATTTTTTGTTTCAGTTTCTAATGGAAAGTTAATAGATGTTGTTAATAACAATGACGGCACAAAAACTTACAAGTGGAAAAATAGTTATCCAATTGCCAATTATTTAATTTCATTGGCAATGTCAAATTATTTCAAATATGAAACTCCTTTTGAATACGAAACCGGCAAATTCTTGCCTGTAGAACATTATATCTATCCTCAAAATTTTTCTGATTATAAAAGCAATCTTGATATAACGGTTGATATGCTAAAAATCTTTTCGAAGAAATTTGGTGAATATCCTTTTCTGAAAGAAAAATATGGACATGCAGAATGCGGATTCAGCGGTGGAATGGAACATCAAACTTGTACCTCCATTGGTGCATTTTATGAAGATATAATTGCTCATGAACTTGCTCATCAATGGTTTGGTGATAAAATAACATGCAAAGACTGGCATCATATCTGGCTTAATGAAGGTTTTGCAACTTATGCTACTAATATTTATTATGAAGAAAAATATGGCAAGGAAATCTTCAATAACAGAATTAATTCGATGATGAATTCTGCCAAGAATGCATCAGGTTCAATTTATGTTCAAGATATTAACAATGTTTCAGAAATTTTTAATTACAGTCGCTCTTACAGCAAAGGAGCCGCTGTTCTTCATATGCTTAGAGGAATTCTTGGTGAAGAAAAATTTTTTCAAACTTTACAAGAATATTTAACTGAACCGGATTTAGCTTATTCTGTTGCAACGACAGAAGATTTTCAAAGAATTGCAGAAAGAGTTTCGAATCTAAATTTAAAATATTTCTTTGATGAATGGATTTATGGTGAAGGCTATCCTAAGTATTCATTTACATGGAATTATACAAAATCAATCAATAATAAATTTATTTTGAATCTCACACTCACACAAAAACAAAATACAAACCCTCAATTCTTTTCCATGCCGGTTCAATTTAGAGTTACAACAAAAAATGGAACCAATACATTTATCTTATTCAATGATTCGCAAATACAGACATGGCAGCTTGAAGTTGAAGGAGAACCCATTAAAGTTGAACTTGACCCTGAAAACTGGATTCTGAAAGATATAATTAATTCAAGCACTACTTCTGTAAGTGATGAGGTCCCGAGAGAATTTACTTTATATCAAAATTATCCGAATCCATTTAACACATCTACAAGAATAAGTTACTATTTGCCGTATGACTCATTTGTGATACTAAAAATTTTTGATGTCATGGGAAATGAAATTTCAACTATAATCAAAAATTTCCAAGCTGCAGGATTTTATCAAATAAATTTTCCTGAAGATAATAAAAATTTATCGAGTGGAATTTATTACTATACAATTCACACAAAATTCTCTACCGAAACAAAAAAAATGTTGCTGCTCAAATAGTAATAATTAAATGATATACACCACTTACATATTAAGAATGACCTGCAAGAAAAAATTAACACATTCATTTTGAGTGAAGAATCTCTTTGTAATAATTAATTAGTTTCAGATACTTCTTGCAAGAATGGATAACATTGTTATTTCCGCTTTGTTCAATTACAATTGAATAATTTATCAAAATATTTTTGGATAAAAACCAAGTGTTTTAATAATGTCAAATGATTTTTTTCTATCAATATCTTTCAGTGTATTGTCATCAACAATTTCATCATAAATTTTGGGAAGATGTTTCTCAAGCAAAATTTTTGGACTGAATACAAATTCTACAAAATTTTCTGCACTTGGATGACCTTTGTATGGCGCATAATGATGTTTTTCGTTTGCATTACGCCAAACCATCACATAAGCAACTTTTATTGAATCATCATTTAGTGCTTTGAGTAATTTTTCTGTCCACCATTTATCATTAACAATTCCTTCGAGGCCTGTTTCTGTAAAAGCAGCAATTTTATTTTTCTTTTGTGCTATTCTTGTAACAATTTTTAATTTTTTGATAACCCAATCAAGTCCATCTCCATCCGGAACAAAATCATAATAATTATCCATTCCAAGAATATCTACATATTCATCACCTGGATATCTTTCGAGATATTCTTCTTCTGAATAGAAATTTCTATCAGGTGAATAAGCATAAAGAAAATTTTTTACACCTTTCTTATCACGCAAATAGGTAACAGTAGTTCTCCAGAGTTGAATAAATTCTTCTTTTGTACAAAAATTTTTCCCCCACCAGAACCAGCTGCCATCAAATTCATGAAAGGGTCTGAAAATAATTGGTATGGATTTACCAGTTGTATCTTTAAGATTGTTAGCAAAATCAGCTATTGAATCGAGTGCTCTGAGATACTTCAGATAAAAGCCTCCCCCGGGTAAAATTTTTCTAACAGCAATTGTTGTATCATAGAATAATTTATCGGTAACTGGATTATTATAATGCCAACAGAAAGTATTAATTCCACCTCGCATGTAAGCTTCGGTTACAAGTTTTTGAAAATACTTTTTTATAGGTGAGTTGTTGTATGATGTAATGTGACTGAAATCCCAGCCGTACAAACCAGGATAAGAAAAAACTACGCTCTTGACATCTGAACTATCTTTGCCAAACCATCCAACACCATAAGCAGTATCATCGTGATGACCGAAAATAATTTTATCTTCAGAAATTTTTTTGAGATTATGAAATAGAAGAACAGTTTCTTTGCTTGCAGTAGAATCTGATAATTTTACATTCAACTTTTTTTGAAATTCGATGCTGTTATACTCAGGTATGCAGGAAGTAATTAATGCGGTTATTAAAAAGAATAAAGGCAGTTTTAATCTCATAACAAAATTCCGGATTATTTTTCTGAAAATAATTTTTGATTAAATCCTTTTTCAATCAAAGAATTCATTTTCTCTGAGTGTTCTTTAATAATTGAAAGAGTAGATAAGTCAGTATCATAAATTGAATTAAATCCTTGAGGTTCTTGAGGCGGGTCACCTACAAATGGGTCACCAACACGCCAGACATTATCCTTATTTTTGCCTCTTCCAACTCCACCCCACGACCAGAAGTTTGTGCCTGCAATTGGTGCTCCAGCAGCTGCACTGTCATAAACAACATCAAAAATAATTTTGTAATATTTATCTCTTGCAGTTGTTGGAGTTCCGGGTGAACATATTTCATAATCACGTGATAATCCAAATTCTTCCAATGTTATTGGCTTATTTAATTGTCTGGCATAAATTAAATGCTGATTGATATAATTAACTGCTTTTTGAATAGTGGAAGGAAGAGTTTCATCAATTCTTTTTGCATCGAACCATCCCCAGTTTTTGGGCCAAAGATGAAATGTCATATAATCAATATTTTTGCTTTGATGAGCTTTTAAATAAATTTCTTCCGAGTCAAGACTTCCTCTTAAACCTTCGTTACCAGTAGTAACAAGATGATTTGGGTCAATCGAATGAATAAATGCTGCTGTTTCATCAATCCATTTATAAAAATAATCAAGATAAGGAAGAGCGGGATCGCCCCAGCCCGGTCTCGGTTCATTAGCTAACTGCCATGCCATTATGGTTGGGTCTTCAAAATAAAATCGATTGGTAAATTTATTTTTTCGAGTAATTATTTTTTTGATGTATTCTCGAAAATGTTCATTTGCTTTTTCGTTTCTATAAAATTCGGCAGAATAGTTCATAAAGTCGGGCCAAGTATAATTTGAGCTATTTGGGTCTACCTCTTTGCCAGAACCATACCATTTATTATAAACAACAAAACCACCAGACCATTCCCAATAGTTATTTAAAAAAACAACTGCATGCATATTTCTTTTTTTCATTTCATACAAAAGATAATCCAAGCCTTCAAGCAAATCTTCATCAATAATTCCTGGTTCAGGTTGAATTGCAGGATCAAGAGATGTTTTAATGTATGATTTTTCTGAAGAGGCTAATACTCGAAGATTTGTAATTCCATTTTCTTTTAATATATCAAGTTCTCTTTTAAGTCTTTCTCTATCACCTGTTGCCCCGGGCGAACCAAGATAACATCCATACCAAAAATTTGTGCCTACAAAGTAATATGGTTTTCCATTTAGTTCGAATTGAGTTCCTCTTACTTTAATGAAATCAGAAGTATCCTTTACAACTGTTGATGCACAACCTTCTGTTAAGAATAAAATTCCAATAAGCAGCAAGTAAATTTTTTTCATAGTGCCTCTATTTATTTAAAATAATTTTGGAATACTGATGAAGTTCAATCTCGTTTACAATTTGTTGAGCATGACAAATTGAATAACATCAGCATTATTTAAGACCTAATTCTTTACACATTCTATAGAAGTTTGATGGAGCCAAACCAAGCCGTTCTGCAGCAGCAGAATCTGAACTTGAAATGCTTCTGACATACTTGAAATATTTTATGCGAAATAGTTTTTCAACTTCTTTAAGAGGCAATACTTGTCCATTATAAATATCTTCAAAGTTAGTTTCTTCTTTGGCAATTATTTGACTTCCAAGAATTAAAGGATTGCTGATGTCCTTTGCAGTAATAACGCCGCCAGTGCAATTTAATATTAATCTCTGAACAACATTTCTTAATTCTCTTACATTGCCAGGCCATTTGTAATTTAATAAGATTTCTTTTGCTTTCTCATCATAAGTAGGTTTTGGAATTCCCATATCATTGCTGAAATATTCAAGGAAGTAATCGAAAAGAAGTATAATATCATCTCCTCTGTCTTTAAGCGGAACTATATCAATCGGAACTACATTAAGTCGATAATACAAATCTTCTCTAAATCGGTTGTTGTTTACTTCGTTTGCAAGATTTTTATTTGTTGCTGCAATTATTCGAACATTTACAGAAATTTTTTCCGTTCTTCCAATTTTTTCAATTTCCCCGTCTTGAATTACTCTAAGCAATTTTACCTGAGCTGAAGGCGGGAGTTCTGCTACTTCATCAAGAAAGATTGTTCCGTTGTTTGCTATTTCAAAAAGTCCGGCTTTACTTCCATTGGCTCCTGTAAATGAACCTTTTTCAAAACCAAACAATTCACTTTCAATTAATTCCGATGGAATACTTCCGCAGTTTATAGGAATAAAGTTTTCATATTTTCTTTTGCTTTTAAGATGAATGTTCCAAGCAACTAATTCTTTTCCAGTTCCTGAAGGTCCATTAATTAAAATATTTACATCACTCTTTGCATACTTTTCAATATTTTCTTTCAGCTGCAGCATTGGTTTTGATTCACCGATAATCTTTTTTGATTCAAGCAATTTTTCTATGCTTTGTCTGAGTCGTTTATCGGATTTAAGTTTTTGCTTTTCTAATTTTTTCTTTTCATAAGCATTGAAAATGCTAAGTATAAAATCTGTAGGTTGATAAATATATTCTTCAATATTACCAGGATATTTTGTGCAGTACCAGAATGCTCCTGCTCGTAAAAGTTTATTAGCAAAATCATAGTTGGTAATGTTAATAGTCATCTTTGTGATTACAATAATTTGAATGAGCGGGTCACAATCTTTTATTTTGGAAATAAGTTCTTCGCCTTTAAGTCCTCCGGATATTTGATAATCCATAATAACGACATCATATTTATCCGGGTTTTCTTTTATAAGCTGAAGAGCTGCCAGTCCATTTGAAACAACATCGAGCAGTTTAACCATGGAATTGTAATAGTTGAGAGTATTTTTTACTCTCTTAACATCAAAATCTTCATCTTCAACTAACAATACATTAATTTGTTCATTCTTGCTCATAGTGCTCACCATAATTTTTTATTGTTAATATAAATCTGCATCCACCTTCTTTAAGATTAAATGCATCAATATCCCAGCCGCATTTTTCAACTGCCATTTGATATGCAATGTAGCATCCATATCCAGAGTTAGCACCTTCAACTTTTTTTGTGGATTCATTTTCTAAAAATATTCTTTTTATTCCATTGTCACTAATTTCAAGAAGTTCTTCTTTTATTCCCACACCGTCATCTTCAATAATTATGTAAGATAGATTTTCAATAGCATCATACTTGGTAGAAATTTTTATTGTAATCATTCTTTTATTGCCATGGTCGATGCTGTTTTGAATTAATGGTTCAAGAATTTCCCAGATTACAAATTCATTTACATTTACAAGCGGAAGTTTATCGTCAAGGTCAAGCTTAAAAGTGAACATCTCATTTTTGCTTGATATTCTAAGAAAAACATTTTCTACTATGAATTTAATTACTTCATTGATATTTGTTTTGAACATTGGATTAATGATTGTGTTAATATCCTGGTCATACCATTTCATATCATAAATAATTCTTGAAATAAAATTCGAATAAGTAATTACTTTGCTTTTAAGTTCTTCGATGCCAGGTGCATTCATTTTTCGGACATCTTCTTTTATAAAACCAATTATTTTTTCTGCTTTGTGATGTGTATGATAAATTCTTTTTGTAAAGAGAGATTCCTTTTCGAGGCGGATTTGTTTTTTAATGTTTTCTTGATGTTCTTCATAAAATTTTTGAAGGGCTTCGTTACGCTCTTTGACTGCTTGGGAAGAAACAACAAAAATTATTATCAAGCCGATGAAAATAAGCGATGTATAAATTAGAGCAACTTTATCGTAATTTGCTCTTACTTCTTTTGTGAGGAAAGAAAAATCGGGAGTAATTTTCATATACATCACACCGAGGTATTCGCCATCAGGTACAAAAGGCACAAGTATGTTGAACGTTCTATTATTTTCCAATGTGCTGTAAATTATTTCGGAAGCTTTCATTTTATCTTTTACAGACAAAAATAAATTTACTGCTTCGATATGTGCATCTTTTTGGCTTTCATAAGGCGGCAGTGTGTTTGTCAAGAATTTATAAAGTTTTTGTCCGCTGTCTATTACATACAATCTGTGATTCTTTATTAAGATTAAGCTGATATCCTCCACGCTTTTTTGAATGAGCTGCTGCTTAAAAATTACATTGAATGAATAAGTAATTCTTCTTTCGTCGTATTCATTTTGAGGTTTGTCCATAAATAAATTTTCATAGAGTAGTTCCATGCTTGTAGAGGTTACAATTGCAAGTCTTTCTGCAGAATATTTTTGATACCACGACTGAGTTTCTACAAGAAAATCATTAAGAGAAGATTTTTGAACAAGAGCCATAATTATCTGAAACAAAATCAAAATAAACAGGAATGCAGTTACATGTTTGATTTCAAATCTATATTTGGAAAATTTGCTTTTAACTTTCTGTCGAACCATAGTTAATATTCTTTGATTATATTTTTTTCATATTGAATTGAATTAGTTGCTTTTATCAGAGCTTCCTTCACACTTATTTTTTTTAATAATGCTTGTTCAAAATAGTAAGACATAATTTTTGAATAACGAGTATATTCTTCATGTGCGGGTCTGTGTATTCCGTATTTAATTAGTTCTCTAATTTCTCTGAACTCAGGATATTTTTTTACAAAAGAAGAATCATAATAAAATTTTTTGATTACAGGATAATGCCCGCTCAAACGATAAAATGTTTCCTGAGATTTTTCACTCAACAAGAATTTTATAAAATCAACAGCAGCTTCTTTTTTATCTGAAAATTTTGAAATCATTAAATTCCATCCGCCAATTACAGAAGCAGGTCTTCCATTTTCAAAATATGGAAGGGGAGCTTTTCTTAAATATTTTTCTTTTGATGGATCGAATGGAGTTTCTTTAAAATCTTTGTCGTAACTGGGCCATCCTCTTAAGAACAATCCATCATTTTTGATATAATAAGCATAACTTGGTATTTCTGTGAATTTTATTACATCACGAGGAGTAAGTTTATATTTATAAATAAAATCAACAAGCATTTGTAAAGATTTTTCTGCTTCTGGTCTATCGAGATTAAAACCATATTGATGGAAATAATCGGGATTCTGGCTTAATAATAATTCCATAAAACTGCATATAAATCCTTCATAATCTGCTGCTGGGAAAATATAGAATGGAAAATCGATTCTTGAATTTTCTTTTATTCTAATAAATTCCTGCCAGGTTATATTGTTATGAATTTTATTTATTAACTTTTTTCCATCTTTGAGTTTATTGAGTAAATCTTCTCGATAGTATAAAACTCCCTGCACGCGATTTAGCGGAACAGAAACAAGTTCGCCATTTGAATAACATGATTCTAAAGCCAAAGGAAGAATTTTATTTTTTTCTTCTTCAGTAAAATATTTATCGAGAGGTTCACACCATTTTGCAAATCTTTGAACCCAGATAATATCAACTGCAAAAATATCAATTCCATCTCCAGTTCCTCTTAATGACCTTGCTAAAACTTCTTTTCTTTCATTTGTGCTGAAATCAAAATTTGGAAAATCAATCGGAATTACTTTTACTTTTCCTTTCATTAATTTATTGTATTCATCAATCAAAACTCGGTGAGCAGCGGTAATTCTATCAGCAAAATAAATTTCTGTTACAGGATTATTTTGAATTCTATACCTTTGGAAATAAAAAATTCCAAGATATACCAGTGCAAGCAGAAGTAAAAGTGCAAATCCCCATGTTTGCTTGAAAGTTATCATATCTCAAATTGCCCAATTATTATTCATTGTAAGAGCAATTAAAATTATCCGCCATAAATTTGTTATTCGAACAAGTTATTTTTCAATGCAATTTTAGTTACATTCTTTTTTCTTATAAAATTTTTGGAAGATGCTTTTATGATGCTGTTATAAATCTTAAAATCTTTTCCATCTTCAAGATAAAACATCACATCTTTTGTTGCAGGTGGCGGTGTTCCTCTGAATTTATCAATTATAATGTTTTCAAAGCCTTCAGCCCATATTCCATATGTAAAAAAATCTTCCATGTTCTTTTCAAATTCGAGTGAAGAATTTGTGATGAATATATTTTTAACATTTTTTAAATAGATTCCCGGAATATCATGACTGAATAAATTCAAATCTTGAAATGCAGTTGGACGCAAATCGATATTTCCGCCATAAGTTTTTTGAAGAGGTCCATTTTTTATGAATAATTCTAATCCATCAAAAATTATATTTGAGATACTTCCTTTTTCATATGCATAAAGAATAATTCCATTTTCACTTGTAGCTTTGATGTTGTGAAATTTAATGTCTTTGATTATTCCAGATTTTCTTTCTTTTGTAGTTGGAATTGATTGAATATGAATTGGTTCTGCTTTGCCCCACCAATCGCCAGTATGCAATTTTGTTTCGATAATTATATCAGAGAACGAAACATTTTCAATTCCTCCTTCAATTCCAGTAAACAAACCAATTCCACGATTTGAGTTATAGATTACAATATTGTTGAAAGAATAATTTTTCATGTAGTTATGGTCAATTCCGCCAATTCTAATTCCGCTTGAACGAGACATAAGAATACAATTGCTCACTACAATATTTTCGGAAGGACGTTTGAGATTTTGAAAACCCGGCAATTCGAAGTGAGTGCTGTAACTGTTGAGCACAATAGCATCATCTCCACCAACAATTTCGCAATTGGAAATCAATACATTGCTGCAGGATGTGCAGTCTATTCCATCACTATTTGCAATTAAAACGTTATTAAGAATTCTTACATTGTTTACAGTTACTCCATTGCAATCGGCAAAGTGTAAAGTCCAGAAAGGAGAATTTTTTATTGTGACATCTTGAATTTTTACATTATTGCAATTAGAAAAAATAATCATTTGATATGGTCTCTGTGGATGAGGTTCAATTGGTCCATCTTGAATTCCGGCGTCATCAGGACAATAATTTTCTTTTTGACGTGTATAAAGCCTGAACTCGGGAGGAAGAAATTTTTTTCTCTGATTTATATAATTAAATAAATCTCCGCTGCCGTCAATTATTCCATCACCTTTAATTGAAATATTATCAGAATTTTTTGAAAAAATTAATCCAACTCTGATGCTGTCAATGTAGTAATCATTCAGATTTGGAGAACCTAAAAGCACTGCACCATTTTCGAGATAGAGATTAATGTTTAATTTTAATTGGATTGT
This sequence comes from Rosettibacter sp. KY25, assembly GCF_057554405.1. Classification (NCBI taxonomy): domain Bacteria; kingdom Pseudomonadati; phylum Ignavibacteriota; class Ignavibacteria; order Ignavibacteriales; family Melioribacteraceae; genus Rosettibacter; species Rosettibacter sp. KY25. The sequence continues at coordinate 56,432 of NZ_BAAJAO010000003.1, forward strand.
ACCAGTTAAAAAAGTTCCTGCTGGAATGTAAACAGTTCCTCCTCCGTGTGATGCACAATCATCAATTGCTTTTTGAATTGAAATTGTATTCAAAGTTTTTCCATCACCCACAGCACCATAATTTATAATGTTATATTGCTGTGAATTTATAGAATTAAATACGGCAAAAAGAATTATCAAAAATATTTTAATAAGTTGATTCATTGTTTTATCATGAATGTTAATCCAAAAAATTTATCATTTTCATAAAATTACTTTTCGATATCCATGACATTTTTGTTCAGCATTTATTTTTATAAAAAACACTTCACTTTTTCATTGCTTGTTTGAAGAACTCTCCGCATTCAGTCAGTTCAAAAGTTTTCCAGGACTTAATCATGCGTGGATACCATTCTGGATCAAAAACCCATGCTATCCAGCTTATTCCTTTTGATTCGAGATAATTAATAATTGCAGTTCCATATTCACCATTTGCATTAATTGATTCATCACCTAAAGTAAAACCAATTTCAGTAGCAATAATTGGATAATGGTTTGCAGCAAATCCAAAATTTTCTTCCCACTTTGGTTCCCAAGGCTTTGTTCTTTTGTGTGGATAAGGATGAGTTACATAAGCAATATTTTCTGCATCAATTGGTTCAATAAGTAATGGAGTTAAATCATAAGCCCAATCAAATCCAGCAACAAGAGGGATTGTTTCTTTATCATAAGCTCTGATTAGTTTAATAATATTTTCATTTGTTTTTTTCCATTCACTCCATGTGGCAACACCTAATTGATTGAAATAAAGTGTTGGTTCATTAAAAAGCTCATAAAATGCAATTGTATTGTTTCCACTGTATCTGCGTGCAATGGTTCTCCAGAATTCATAAGTTTCTTTTTTTGTTGTCTCATACATTGGGTCTTGAAACAATTCCATTTCCAGATTGCCAATGCTATGCCAATCAATAATGATATACATTCCTAATTCAGTGCACCATTCAACTGCTTGGTCAATCAGTTTTACATATTTTTCCGGAGTTCTTTCCCGCCAAGCAACTGGATGAATTGGAATTCGAACAATTTGGGCTCCTAATTCTTTTACTTTTTCAAAAAGTATTTTATTCCATTGACCCTGATGTTCAATTTTATCCGGGTCAGAAATTGATAAACCTCTGAATAAAATTGTATCTCCATTCTCTGTAACAAATCGATTTCCACTTACTTTGATTAATGGAAGTTTTTTGCTGTTTGGACTTTCATATGGTTTTAAGTATTGATCATTCCACCATGCATGATACTTAACTTGTTGTGCATTTGTGAACTGTATTTGAAGTAAAATTATTATCAAGAAGAATTTTAAGTAATTCATCTTCATATTACCACCTGTTTATTTGTTAAATTAATCCCAGTTGTCAGTTCTAAAAGAAGAAGCTGGTAATCCTGCTTTGTTGAACAATGTAGCCTCTGATGTGTTATCCCAGCAATATCTTACTGCAGCAGGATTTTTAATTTCGGGATTGGTTAGAATTAATTTTTTCCCAACAATTTTAACTTCAGCTTTCTTAAATATTTTATCTTCGCCTGCAATTAAAAAATTATTTTCACCATTTCTTTCTTTTAATATCAATCCGCCGTCTGCATAATCAAATGTTAGTTCAACTTTGTCCTTAATAATTTTCATTGATTTGTAAATTGGTCCTGAATAAACAACTTTTTTGTTATAATCTTTTGCAAGAGCCCAAAGTGCAAGTCTTTCTCCAACGTCCTTTTTGTTTCCAGGATGAATGTTGTTTGGATTTCCAATATCAAGTGTAACAGCCATTCCAGTTTTTGGAACAGAAAGAGTTTTAAGCTGTGCTTCTCTTAATTTTTGAGATTGAGTTTGTTCTCCATAATTATATGGTGCAATTTGAACAAAGTAGAATGAAAAATTTTCTCCCCATTCTTCACGCCAATTTTTTATCATTAAAGGGAAAGTAGTTTTATAAAGTTCTGGATTGCCGGTATTCGATTCTCCTTGATACCAAATTACACCTTTGATTTTATATGGAATTAATGGAGCAATCATTGCATTATAAAGTGCTGACGGTGTGTTGGAAGATAAATCAACAGAAAGTTTGGGGCGATTGTAAAATTCTTCGTTCAATGCACCAAATATATAAAACTTCCCACCTGAGTATTCTGCTACAGGGAGATAATTCCAGATACCTGCTAAAGAGATTATTTCATTAGAATCTTTTGGATAAATTTTCATTTTTTCTTTTGCGCCCCAAATTCCACCGCCGCCTTGAGTATCAATAACTCTTACTGCAATTATAAGTTCTTTGCTTTTAACTAAATCTGCAGGGATAGTGTAAATTCTGTCTATTTGCCAGAAACCTTCAGTTTCATAGCTTCCTATTTTAGTTCCATTGACATAAGTAATATCCATGTCGTCAATTGGACCTAATTCAAGAATCAATTCTTTATTAATCCAACTTTCGGGAATTTCAATTTTTTTTCTGAACCAAACCACGCCATCAAAATTTCCAAGTTCAGTTCTTTCCCAATTTGTAGGCAATGTCATTTGTTTCCAGTTGCTATCATTAAAATCAATATTTTGACACATGGAATCTTGAAAATCCAGACCTTTCCATTTTTCTTCTCTTGTTCTTACATCTATGACTGGCTTAGAACTCAGCCATTCTTTTAGTTTACTTATTTCATCCTTACTTTTATCAAGCTGTTCAACAATTTTTTTATAATCTTCAATTTGTGAAATATATTTTCCTGATGTCCATGCTTCAACTGGTGTTCCTCCCCAGCTTGAATGAATTAATCCAATTGGTACTTTGAGTTCGTTGTATAATTTTTTACCAAAGAAATATGCAGTTGCACTGAAGCGAGCAGCAGTCTCCGGATTTGATTCAACCCATGTTCCTTCGCAGTTAAATTCTGGCTTATTTGAAATTGCACGTGTTACAGTGAAAAATCTGATATTAGGATTTTTTGCAGTCTTTATTTCCTGAGCTGAACCATAGATTGTGTCTCGTGGGGGCCAACCTTCAAGCGGCATTTCCATATTCGATTGTCCTGAACAAAGCCATACTTCTCCAATCAAAACATTTTTGTAAACAATAGAAGAATCATCAAATGCTATTTTTATTTCATAAGGTCCGCCTGCTTTTGGTGTTTTAATTTTTACATTCCAGCTTCCATCATCATTTACTATTGTTTCGACTGATTGCTTCCATGTTGTTTCTATTTTCACTTTTGAATTTGGTTTTGCTTTTCCCCAGATGGGTACAAACGATTTTTGCTGCAATACCATGTTATCAGAAAATATTGACGGCATTATAATTTGATTCTTCTTTTCTGTTTGTGCATTACTAATTGAAAATAGAATTAAGAGTAATGAAAGTATTCTCATGGCATTTTCCTCTGCTTTATTATAAAATTTGCAAGATTGCAAAATTTCAAAATTGCAAGATTACGGGATTTTAAAATTTTGAAATCCATAAAACTCCATTGTAAATCATATTTACTTTTTTAAAAATAGTCTTATTCCTTCATATAAAGCTGGCTCCCAAACTGTGTAATGGTCTTTGCCAGGGTCAATAAATGATTTCATATAAAAATTTTTATAATTCCTTTCTTCAAGAATTTTTATTAATTCTTTAAATGGATTTAGAAAACGTTTTTCATCTTCAATACTGCCTACTGCAATATAAAGTTTTGCATTTAGTTCTTTTGTTTTTAAGTGAAGATTTTTTTCGATATCAAACAAATCAAGATATTGATTGTTGTAAAATGTTTTTTCTTTGGCTGCTGGACTTGCGATAATATAATTACTGAATATATTTTTTGTTTTTTCTGCATAATTAAAAAGAGCAAACATTCCAAAGAATCCACCAAATGACGAGCCCCACAATGTTCTTTCGTTTGTTGTGCGATATTTCTTTTCAATATAGGGAATAAATTCGTCACAAATAAAATTAAGAAATTTATCTGCATGAGTAATCAAGTCTCTTACTCTGATAACATCAGGATTATATGAATCTGGATAACCAATGCCCACAATTATAAGTTCTTTAACATTTTCTTTTTCTACCATTTCATGAATTGGTTTATGCTGCCCTCTTCTCCAATAACCATCAGTCAAATAAAGAACAGGATAATGTTTTGCAGGATTTTGAAAATAACTTTGCGGCAATGAAACATCAATTACAAAAGTATCTTTTACAATTTGTGAATACAATTTAAAACTTTTTATTTCTGCAGAATTTTCATCAAAGTCAGAATTAATTCCCTGTATGCATTTCGACAAAACAAAAATCAGCATTAAAAAAATTTTCATAAAAATAACTTCAATACTTAGTAGAATTTCACACTTTTTTGCTGCTTTAATTATGGCTGATATTTTATTTCAACTCGGCTAATCTGAATTCCTTCGTTCAATACAATTTTTACAAATCTTGAATCATTTGGGACATTGTTCACAGTATATCTTACAGCATCAAAAAAATTGTAGTCGTTTTTGCCAAATTTGAATACTTGTTTTTCTGGGAAAACTTCTTGCAGTAAATCAACATTGTTACCAGCAAATATTTTTATATCGGCATTTTCATCTGTTGAAAAGAAATCTATTTTAATTTCGGAAATATTCAATGGTGTTTTATAAATCAAGTAACTTCCATTTTTCCCTGTTAATCTGCTTCTGTCTTCTTTCGCTCTTCTAATATCCTGATAAGTAAGAAATTCAAACTCACCATCTTTTTGAAAAACTTTATTAAAGTTTTCCATTTCATCAACAATTTTTTTGAATTTCACTTCTACTGGTCCGATTATATTTGAATAATCAGAAATTCCTGATTCATTTTTGGCAGCAATTCTATAAAAATATCGTTTTCCAATTTCTGCAGTTTCATCATTGAACAATGGTCGATATTGATATTGAGCATCGTCTACATTATCTGCAATCACTTTCCATTCATCAACATATTCTTCTTTTCTTTCAATAATATAAGATTGAGCTCCTGTGGAACCTTGCCATGAAATTTGGGATATGTCATCAAAATCAAGTAATCTTGGTTTTTCGGGGACGGGCATAGGAGGAACAGACAAGCCATCAATTTGATAAGCTTTTTCTCTAATCATGTTTAATACTAATTTTTCGTCGTACCAATCTCCGCTGCTAAATCCAGGCCAGCGATATGCAGCTACATTGTTGTATTCATAATGATGATAAAAACCACCTTCTCGGTTGTGAAATCTTAAACTCCATATCATTCCTCCTGTAATACCTTGATTAATTATAGTATCTGTTATTGCGCGAATTTCCTGCGGCGGAACAATTCCAAACTCGCCGATAATGTACGGCTTTTTTCCTTTAGCCATACTTTGATTATCAACTATTTTTTTAAGATTGAGTTTTGTATCTCTATAATGATGTGTTGTTACTACATCTATATTTGTATCTTGAATTGCTTCAACTGATAAGTCTGGTGAATTTCTTCCTTCAATTACAAGATGATTTTTGTCAAGACTTTTTATATAAGCAGCAATTTCTTTTGTCCATTCGTAAGGTGCGTTTAATTCATTTCCTGTTTCCCAGCCAAATATTGCTTTATCGTCTTTATAAAGAACTCCTGTATAGGTATTTTTTCTATTGATTGTAAATTCAATGGTTTTTTTGAAATCGGAAATAATTTCAGGGTCTGTCCAAAATGCATCACGGTCTTTGTCTCTAAATGCAGCATATTCTCTTGGTCCTCCCCACCAGTGCCAATTATCAACAAAAGGAATTATAACTCTTACACCAACTTCATTTGCTATTTGAAGAACTTTATCGAGTGCTTTGAATGCTTCTTCATTAAATTTCCCAGGACCTTCTACGTGGCGGATTATATCAGGAGAATCAATATCTCTTTTTACGGATAAAACATACATTCTAACAACTTTTCCGCCAAGCTGTTTTATAGAAGTTAAAGCATCCCGAATTTCAAATTCATCTGGAAGTCGCCAAGGATTTGTTGAATCAAATGGAAGATAATCTTCTATGTAATGAAGATTTGGAATATTAAATGAAATGAATCTTAATTCTTTTCCATTATCAAAAAGTTTATCGTCTTTTCTTTCTACAAACGAAGTAAATTTACTTGCACTGCACTGCAGAAAAAGTAAGCTGATTAATAAAATTAAAAGGTGAGTAATTTTTTTGTTCATAACTATTCCAGATTTTTGTTCTTTCAAAAATTTGACTAAAAATAACATAATATTCCAGAAGATTTTATACCTCTAAAACTATGCCGTTTTTAATTTACTTTTTGATAATAAATTCAAAGTCGTTGGGAATGATACTTTATTATTTTAATAAAACTATTATCATATTGTAAAAAATACACTTTATAAATTCATTGAAATATGCATTCTTTTGTTAGCATAATATTTGCAATATGAACTTAATGTCAAAATGAGAAAAATGAGCAAAACCTCAAAACAAAAAAACTGCTTAGAAATGCTTGATGAATTGACAAAAAATTTATTAGAAAAATGGTACCCGCTTGCTATTGACAAAGAATATGGTGGTTACTTTACTAACATTACTTTTGATTTTAAACTTATGCCTTCGCAGGAAAAGATGATTGTTACACAGGCAAGACATATGTGGACAACTGCAAAAGCAGCAAGATTTCTTAACAGTGAAAAATATTATGATTATTCACTTCATGGCTTCAAATTTATGATGGAAAAAATGTGGGACGATAAATATGGAGGATTTTATCAAATACGTAGCCGTGAAGGAAACTTATGTGAAATTGAAGGCTGGCTTGATGAAAAAAGAACTTATGGAAATGCCTTTGCAATTTATGGTCTTGCTGCTCTTTATGATATTACAAAAGATAAAAATATACTCGAAGCTGCAATAAATGCTTTTGATTGGCTTGATAAACATGCTTACGACCCGCAATTTAAAGGCTATTTTCAATTTCTTACACGAGAAGGAATTCCTTTCGATAAAAATAGTTCATACAAAACGAAAGCTAGTGATGCAGTAGAATGTGGTTACAAAGACCAAAATTCTTCAATCCATTTGTTAGAAGCTTTCACAGAACTTTATCATGTATGGAAAGATAAAAAATTGTATAACCGCTTATTAGAACTCTTAACAATTATTCGTGATGTAATAACAACACCAAAAGGATATCTCCAATTATTCTTTGAAAGAGATTGGAAACCTGTTTCATTCAGAAATGCACCTGAAGAAATAAGAAAAGCTAATTACAGATTAGACCATGTTTCTTTTGGTCATGATTATGAAACTGCTTTTTTAATGCTCGAAGCATCTTATGCATTAGGACTTGAAAATGATGTTGAAACATTAAGAACTGCAAAAAAAATGTTAGACCACGCAATTGAAAATGGATGGGATAAAAAAAATGGCGGATTCTTTGACGAAGGTTATTATTTCACCGAAAATGGTAAATGCCAAATAATTAAAGACACAAAAAACTGGTGGGCACAGGCAGAAGCATTAAATGTATTGCTGCTGTTTTCTAAAATATTCCCTAACGAAAAAAAATATTATAAACTATTTTTAAAAGAATGGGAATACATAAAAAAATATTTAATTGACCACAAATATGGCGACTGGTACTGGGGCAGTCTTGAAAAAGAACCTCATTACAGAACTGAACCCAAAGGAACAATATGGAAAGCTACATACCACAACGGCAGAGCTTTAATGAATTGTATTACAATTTTATCTGATGACGATTGCGAACTATATATTTCAAATGAAAAATTTCGTTCGATTAAATATGAGTTCAATGATTTTATAAAACACTGGCAGAATGTTGCTGAGCTTGTAAGTGTTGATTAAAAGGAATTATTGTTCAATTTTTTTGGAGTTACGTCAAAAATTTTTTGACCTCAGTAATTAAATTTTTCAAATAAGATTAAAGAAATAAAATCTTCAGGGCTTTCTATGAAAAAATTAGTTTTCTTATTTACTTTATTTCCATTCATTGTAAATCCTCAAATAAATTTAATTCAAAATCCCTATGGGAGAAATTATACTACATTAAATGGAAAATGGAAATATGTAGTTGACCCATATAAAAGCGGCAAAAGAAATGATTGGTACGAAGGAATTTTTATGGATCGCAAACAATCAAATAAAAGTGAACGGATTGAATACGATTTAGATAAAAGCTTGACCATTTATGTCCCCGGCGACTGGAATACTCAATCAGAAAAGCTATTTTATTATGAAGGTCTTATTTGGTATAGAAAAGTTTTTGATTATCAAAAAATAAATCCATCAAATCGAGTGTTTATTTACATAGGAGCTGCAAATTATGATGCGGAAGTTTATTTGAATGGTAACATAATTGGAACTCATAAAGGAGGATTTACACCATTCAATTTTGAAATTACAAATTATCTTAAAGAAAAAAACAATTCATTGTTCATAAGTGTAGATAACGAAAGGAAAAAAGAATATATACCTGCACTAAAAACTGATTGGTGGAATTATGGTGGCATTACCCGCGATGTTCTTTTGATTGAAGTGCCCGAAACTTTTATAATTGATTATTGCATTCAATTAGAAAAAGGTTCTAACAATAAAATTCAAGGTTATGTAAAACTTGATGGGAAAGATAAAATTCAAGAAATAACAATTGAAATACCCGAATTAAAAATCAATAAAAAATTTCAAACCGATGACAATGGTTATGCAAAAATTAATTGTGATGTAAAGAAAATTGAGTTATGGTCACCTGAAAATCCAAAACTTTATGAGGTGGTTATAAAAAGTAAAAATGATATTGTGAAAGATGAGATTGGTTTCAGAACAATAGAAGTAAAGGGAACAGATATTTATCTAAATAATAAACCAATTTTTCTAAAAGGAATAAATATTCATGAAGAAAATCCAATTAGAGGAAGTAGAGCTTATTTAAAAGAAGATGCCGAAATGCTGCTTGGTTGGGCAAAAGAATTGGGATGTAATTTTGTCCGGCTTGCACATTATCCTCATAATGAGTTTATGACTCGAATAGCAGATAAAATGGGAATACTCGTTTGGTCTGAAATTCCTGTTTATTGGGATATTGATTGGTCAAATCCATCAACACTTGAAATTGCCAAAGGCTACTTAGAGGAAATGATTTCACGCGATAAAAACAGAGCATCAATAATTATTTGGTCGGTTGGAAATGAAACCCCAAATAATCCACGCAGGCATCAATTCATTAAAGAGCTTTGTCAAAAAGCCAGATTGATTGATAATACTCGTCTTATAAGCAAAGCTTTTAATTCATTTTATACGAGTAAAGATAATCTATTTACAAAAATATTTGATGACTCAACAGCTGCATTAATGGATGTAATCGGAATAAACGAGTATGTCGGCTGGTATGATGGTTTACCAGATAAATGTTTAAAAACAAAATGGGAAATTAAATTCAATAAACCAGTTATTATTTCTGAATTTGGTGGGGGCTGTCTGCAAGGCTTTCATGGAGATACATTAACAATTTGGACAGAAGAATTTCAAGAAGATTTATATAAGAAAAACTTATTTATGATTTCTCAAATTCCACAACTTCGTGGAATAACTCCTTGGATATTAGCTGATTTCCGATCTCCAACAAGATTACTTCCTGATATTCAAGACCAATGGAATAGAAAGGGAGTTATATCAGAAAAAGGAATTCGCAAGAAAGCTTTTTATTTACTGAAAAATTTTTATGAAAATTTCTCGCCTAAATTTTGAGATAAGCAGTATAATGTTCAATTTATTTTTTAATAATTTTTATTTCTCACCTAAAAGTGTGACGACAATTTTTCTCGGTCCGCCATAATTTCTATGCTCGCATAAATAAATTCCCTGCCATGTGCCAAGATTAAATCTTCCATTCGTAATTGGTATAAATAAAGAACTTCCAATAATTGTAGTTTTTATGTGAGATGTCATATCATCAGAACCTTCAAGTGTATGTTCAAAATAACTTGCATTTTCAGGAACAATTTTATTGAAATAGGTTTCCATATCAGAACGAACAGTTGGATCTGCATTTTCATTTATTGTTAAAGATGCAGAAGTGTGTTTTATAAAAATGTGTGCAATGCCAATTTTAATGTCGTTAATCTCTGGAATATGATTAAGAATCTCATTTGTAATCAAATGAAATCCGCGGGATTTTGCTTTCAAGGTAATTTCTTTTTGAATTATCATATTTACTAATAAGTTAGTAAGTAACTTGCTTTCATAAAATAGCAATTAAAGCATCATGTAATCAACATTAAAAAATTTTTTAATTTGCAACAAAAAAAATTTAGCTATGGAGACACTCGAAGCAATTATTACAAGAAGAAGCATAAGAAAATTTAAGAACAAGGAAATTGAAGAAGAATTGATAATTAAAATGCTTCAAGCTGCAATGTATGCGCCTTCTGCAAGAAATACTCAGCCCTGGCATTTTATTGTAATTAATGACAGGAAAAAGCTTGATGAAATTCCTCGTCTGCATCCTTATGCAGATATGTGTTATGAAGCTCCGCTTGCAATTATGATATGCGGAGATTTAACATTAGAAAAAATGGAAGGTTATATTGCAATTAATTGTGCTGCTGCTACACAAAATCTGCTGCTTGCAGCGCACGATTTAGGTTTGGGTGCAGTTTGGCTTGGCGTTTATCCGCGTAAAGAAAGAATGAATGCTCTCTCAAAATTTTTTGAAATTCCAGAAAATATTATTCCTGTTTCACTTGTTGCGGTTGGTTATCCCAACGAGTCAAAATCTACACCTGAAAGATTTAAGCCGGAAAGAATTCATTATAATAAGTGGTAATTGAAAGACAATTTACAATTTAACATGCTTTACAATTCAAATTTTTTTGAGCAAATTGTGAAAAAAGAAAATGATTTAACATGCTTTCAATTGAATGGACAGAACAATTAAGATTCTTAGTTGCTCTCGCTCTTGGCTTTTTAGTTGGACTTGAACGCGAAAGCAGCAAATCCCGACAAAAGAAAATTGTACTTGGCGGCATCAGGACATATCCAATAATAAGCATGCTTGGATTTGGATGTGCATGGCTTTATCACATTGGTGTTCAAGCTATACTGCCAATTGGTTTAATTGCTGTCTCGGGATTAACAGCAATTTCATATTTTACAAAAGTTCAATCAGAAAGACTTGGTGTTACAAGCGAAGTTACAGCACTTGTAACATTTATTGTGGGTGCACTTGCATTTCTTGTTGATATCTGGGCTTCGATGGCTCTTGGAATTATTAATACAATTCTGCTTTCTGAAAAATCAAGACTGGAAGAAATGGTCGAAAAACTCGACCGTGTTGAATTTCTTGCAGTTCTTAAATTTCTTCTTGTTACTTTAATTATTCTTCCTGTTCTGCCGGATAAAGATTATACGATGTTCAATCTTAATCCATCTAAAATCTGGAAAATTGTAATCATTGTTTCTTCTCTTGGATTTATTGGATATTTCTTGTCAAAAAGATTTGGCGACCATATTGGTTTTAGATTGTCTGGTTTGGTTGGCGGAATAGTTTCAAGCACGGCAGTTGCAATTGCCTATGGAAGGATAGCTCAAAAAAATGAAACCATATCGAAAAATGCTCTTCAAGGTTCATTGATTGCATCGAGTGTTATGTATTTAAGAGTATTGATTTTGATTTTTATTATCAGTCCATCTATTGTTATTCATATTTGGTGGCAGTTGATTATTCTCAGCTTAATTGGTTTTGCCTTATCATTTTTTAAAATGAAAGTTCGTTCAGGCAAATCTTATTTCAACAAGGAATCACAAAATCTTCAAAACCCATTTGAAATCAGACCTGCATTATTGTTCGCAGTTTTATTTATTGTTTTATCTGTTATAACTGGATGGGTAAAAATGTATTTTGGTAAATCTGGAGTTCTAACACTTTCTGCTGTAGTAGGAGTTACAGATATTGACCCGTTTATTTTATCTTTAATCAGTTCTCCAAACTTTGGAATTAATATTCTCGTATCTGCAGTATTAATTGCAATGATGAGCAATACAATTATGAAAGGAATTTATTTTTCTTATCTCTCACAAGATGCAAGAAAAGAATCAATTTATCGATTTGGAATTTTGACTCTGTCTCACCTACCACTAATTTTAATAACGCTTTTATAAATAAGAGCTGACTAATAAATTTTTATAAAACATTACATCATTGTTTTTATTATTAGTCAGCTCTTTCGAAATTTTGATTGCTAAATGTTTATAACAGCCATTAAATAAAACCAGGTGGAAGTATCTTTTCCTTTCTTTTCCTTAAAAATTTCTCCAGGGAAAAATAATGATGCACCACCTTCAAAGTTCACATATTCGTTGTATTTGTAATTAATTAGAATATCTAATTCCGAACCAAAATCATTTGTAGTTTTGTTGGAAATTAATTTATAATCTTTAGCAGATTTGAAAAGATGATAGTTGAAATTAATTGCTAATCCATCCAAAGGCATGAAGTTAAATTTACCAATTAAATCCATAATACCTAATCCATAAGTATCGTTTTGAAGATTTACAAAATAATCCATATAGCCATAAAATTTATGACCTGTAGGATATAAACTTGTAAATGCTTTATAATTATTATCAGTTAAATTATCATCTCCGCTTGCATAATCAAACTGCACACCAATCGTTGGTTTGCAATTTCTTTTGAATGTGTAATTCCCGTTGATTGAAAAAGTTAATGCGTTGACATCTTGTTTTCTATTTGATATGAATGCTTTTCCAAATTGATATCCAAAATCAATTTCATGTTGAAATCTTCCTAATTCACCTTTTACATAAAAACCGGCTGTTGCCCTGTCGAGATAACTTGTTGGATTAATTCTTTGCCAAATAATAAAAGGCTGAATTTTATAAGAGCCCGATAAATATAAATCGGTGAATAATCCATAAATATTCTGGTCTAAAGAATCTGATGGATTGAATTTTTCAAATTCACGAATTGCAAAAAGTTCTGCTTTGAAACTTTTATCTTTGAAAGCAATAAGCCCGCCATCAAAAGACCTTCCAATATTGCTCCAGCCTACAGGACCAATAAACCTTTCCGAGCCGTAAGATAATTCCATTCTTCCAATTTTGATATCAACAGGGAGATTGAAAATATCATTAATTACAAAATATGCTTGATGAACATCAAGATTCTTAGAATTGGATAAAGTTGATTGTTCTTCTCCAAAAGTTCTTGAATCTTGAATTTGAACAAATCCAGAAAGAGTTTTTAATGGCTTGAATGATAGTCCTAATCTTGTTCGTAATTGAGTAAAAGTATTTGGATTTGTAGAAGATTTGAAATCTTTGTTGTCGATTTCGAATCTTGGTCTAATTTGAAAAGAGAATTTTAAGTTATCCTGTGAATACAAATTGAAATAAGAAACAAGGATTAAAGTAATCAAAAATAGTTTTTTCATATTTCCCCCTTAATAAGTTTTAAGTGTGCCTTGTCGTTCTTTTGCTTTTTTATCCCATTCGACAACTGTTGTTTTCAAAAATTCTGCTTTATCATCTTCGAGTTCTTTCATGTTTAAGCCGATAAATTTTTGTGCTTTTTCTTTGGTTGATATATCAGGCAAAGCAACGGGATATTTAACTCCATGTTTAATCAGAACCAAAGCAATTTCTTTTCTTGCTTCTTCAGCTTTTTGAATTGCGGTTCCAAGAACTCGTAAAGCTTCAACAGGTGAATGAAATCCCATGCCATTTGCTGCAGCTACCCAATCCCATCTCCATTGAGCATGTCGAATTAATTTCAAAGCATTTTTCATTTCTGATTCTGTTGCACCGTTATCCCATGCAATTTTAGCTTCAATGTGAGCAGCTGCAATTGCTTTTTCTGCAATCTTTCTTAATTCATTAATTTTATCCTGTCTTTCATAAACATTTTGAATCAGCTTTTGAGTTTTTTCTCTGTGACAAACCTGACAAGAATTTTCAATATTATTAAGTGGACTTTGAATATGATGGTCAGTAAACTTTACGCCGCCTTCAGTTTTGTAAGGCATATGACAATCTGCACAGGATACTCCTCTATCTGCATGAACTCCAGTCATGTATAATTCATAATCTGGATGTTGAGCTTTTAACATTGGTGCTTTACTTAATGCATGAGTCCAATCAGAAAATTCTAATTCATCATAATATTTTTCCATTGAATCTGCACTAAATCCTTTATCCCATGGAAATGTTAAATATTTTCCTTCCCCTTTGAAATAATATTCAACATGGCATTGAGCACAAACAAGCGACCTCATTTCATTGTGAGTAAAACTCTTAATGTCTTTTCCCTGCCTTTGAAATGCTTCAATTAAAGCGGGTCTTGTAATTCTTAAGTCCATTGTTTTTGGGTCGTGACAATCTTGACATCCAATTGGATTTACAAATTCATGACCTTTTTCAATCCATTTGCCTTTATAAAAATTTTCTACTCCATCTCTTGCCATAACTCTTGGAACATCAGTGCTTTTGCATGTCCAGCATGTAGCAGGCATTGGACTGATTTTATTTCCTCCTGTTCTCAATGTTAATCGAATATCTTTTACTGCATAAGCATGACCTCTTGGAGTTTTATAATCTTTTGAAAAAGGATAACCAGCCCACATGATTACAAGTTCTGGAGACATTGCAAGATAATCTCTTGTAACAGAACCTGCATACTTGCTTGCAAAAGAAGTATCTAATGTTTGTAGATAAGTTTCATACTCACGAGGGTAATTTTCTCCCCATACCTCGTTGCGTGGTTCCCATTCTGCAATTGGCTTTACAACTTGAAGTGTAAAAGCTTCGCTTCTTCTTTCTACAATTGAAGAAGCAAACAATCCAATAAAGAAAACAATTATTACGGTTGCAAAAAACAGAAGCCATGCAACCCATGGCTTGCTTTTAATAATTTCTTGAATTGGTTTCATAATTTTTCCCTTTTATTTTTTTGTTTCTTTTTCTTCAAAAAATTTTGATAACCATTCAGACATAATTGGTTCTAATTTCGGCACTCTTGCATAAGGTGTTGATGAAAGACTGTGAATTTTTCCATGCGGTGTTTCACGATGACAATCCCAACAATATTTTTCTGTTTGTTCTGCTACACTTCTGTTGTTTATTGCTCTTAAACTTATCGGATGAATTTGATTTGTGTGGCATCTAATGCAATTTTCTTGAACAGCTTTTTTTCCTGCTTCTTTAATTTGAATTACCTGCGGTTCCAATCGTAATGTAAAAATTGTTGCATGTCTCAATCCGTCATTTGCCTTAAACCAATATTTTCTAAAAATATTATCCTGTGGGACATGACAATCATTGCAAGTTGTTACTCTTCCATGACTTCCACGTTGCCATGTTGCATATTCTGGGCGCATTATATGACAATTTACACATACTTTTGGGTCATCTGATACATAGGACAATGCATTTGAAATATAAACAACATGGAAAAGCAAACCGAAAAAAATACCAAGTAAAATTATTACTGGCAGTCTCCAGTTTTCTGGGGGTGTTAAAGCATGAATAATTTTTTTAATGAAATTAGATTTATTCTGCTCCATTAAATTCTCCTGAACTGGATTTATTATTTAATTCACGAATTTCTTTTGCAGAAGTAGGATGACCTAATTTGTCGATATTCTTATGAAGAAAAATGTATTCCTGTTTAGAAATTTTATTTTGCCAGTTGCCCGTTAAAATTCCTATCCCTGTAACTCCAATATAAATAAGAATAATACCTAAAGCCACAATTTTTTTAGGAACTCTTTTATTTAATATTTTAGTTTTAACTTCGAGAGTATTTGCTACTGGACATGCATCGACACAACTTAAGCACATTGAACATTCATCAGAACGAACATTAATTACTTTATCAACTTTAATAAATGATGGACAAGCTTTAGCACATAAACCGCAGTCAATGCAGCTTTTGACTTCTCTTTTAATTTTGAGTGGACTTAAAAAAGAAATTATTCCCAACAAAGCTCCGTATGGACATAAATATCTGCACCAAAAATTTCTAATTACAATTGAAAGGAAAAACAAAATAGAAATTACGATTAAAGAAAATCTGCTTATCTTAGCAAAGAAATAATACATTTTAATATCTGCAACAAGATTGTAAGGACTATCAAGAAATAATTTCAAAGCATCAACTGTCATAGCAAAGAATATAGCGTAGATGAAAAATCCAAGCAAAAGATATTTTAATGACCTGAGTGGATAATCAATAAAATTAGGAAGCTTTACTCTTTTTTTGAATAATTTTTTCCAGACATTCTCGCCAAAGTCTCCAATCATTTCGGATAAAAATCCAATAGGACAAAGCCAGCTGCAAAAAGATTTACCGGCAAAAAATGAAATTGCAACAATTGCAAGGAAAATAAAAAATCCTGAGGGATGAGCATAATGAATCTCGCCGGTTAAGATAAAATAATAAATACTCATAAGTGAAGAGATAGGCAGAAAACCCTCTACTCCCGGCGGACGATATGCAACAGAATTTATATTCTGTAATTCAAGTGATTTTACAAAAATTGTGAATTCAACTCCAATCCATATGCATAATAATGCAAAAAGGAGTTGAATCAAGAATCTATATTTTTGAATTGGTTCCTCAGTATTCTTTATAATTTTCATAAAATAATCAAATTTATAAACAGATTAAATAATCCGTATTAAATTTACTGTAAAAATTTCAACTTGTCAATTTTCTTCAAAAAATAAGGCAATAATAATTTTATTTCTTTGGCAAAAAATAATACTTGACATCTATAATAAAGATTATTATGTTTAATCAGAATAAATATTCTGTAATAAATGTTCATAAGTAATAAAATAAAATATGGAATGAAAGCGTTGCTTTATCTTACCAAGCTATCAGAAAATGAAGTAGTTCCAGCAGCCAGGTTATCTAAGGAATTAGAAATCCCAAAAGAATTTATCTCGAAAATTATGCAGTCGTTGGTTTATCAGGGTCTATTAAAATCAAAGAAAGGAAAAGGAGGTGGTTTTTATTTGGCATTGCCGCCGGATGAAATTAAATATGAAATTGTATTCAGAGTGTTGGGTTACAAAGAAAAAAATAATGAGTGTTTGTTTGATATGTCGCATCTGTGTGAAAGAAAAATTTGTCCTTTCTGTGATAACTGGAAAGAGTTTATAAAAAATTTCAATTATGCAATTAAATCTTATTCTATTACGGGAAAAGCAAAAGAATAAAATTTTTTATGACATAATCGGATTTTTTAAACTTAATAAGAAGGAGAAACAAATATGAATGATATTAAAACAATAGATGAGCTTTCAAACATTAAAGTAAAAGATATTGTGACGATAAATTATAAAACTGCTGAAGTATTAGAAAAATATAAAATTGATTTTTGCTGTAACGGCAATATTTCTCTTAATGAAGTTTTAAGGGATAGAGAATCAGATAAGCAAAAAATTGTTGATGAACTACTTTCAGTAATAAAAAATGAAACAGTTAAATCAGAAAACTTCAATGATTGGGGGATATTAGAATTAATTAATTATATAGTGGATGTTCATCATAAATATGTTTTGGAAGCAGTTCCAAGAATTTCTTCATTCTTAGATAAAGTAGTAGAAAAACATGGCAGTAAATATCAATATCTGACAGAAATAAAATTACTGTTTAATCAATTATCAAAAGAATTAGAAAATCACATGATGAAAGAAGAAAGAATTTTATTCCCTTACATGAAATATTTGGTTGAATGCCAGAAGTTTAATGAAAAACCAAAGACAAGTGGTTTTGGCTCTATTAATAATCCAATTAGACAAATGGAAGTTGAACATGATTCGGCTGGTAACATTCTGCATAAACTTCGTTATTTAACAAATGATTACAAATTGCCTGATGATGCATGCACAACATTTTCTTTGGTATATGAAGAGTTAAAAGAATTTGAAAAAGATATGCATAAACATATTCATCTTGAAAATTATATACTATTTCCAAAATCAATTGAATTAGAAAAAAACTTATTAAAACAAAATTGAAGGAGTTAAAATGAAGAATCAATTAATACTTGCATTGTTTTTAAGTCTTGTATTATCTGCATGTGGCGGGGATAATTCAAATTATGATCCTGAGAAGGAAAAATTAGCAATTAAAGCAGGATTAACAGTTTTTGAATATGAAAATGGAATTGGTCCGATAAAAGAAAAAATGAATATTCCTACTACGATTGATAAAATTATGGCTGAAAGCGGCAAAAAAATTTTTGAAGAGAAATGCACACAATGTCATAAACTTGATGAAAGATATACAGGTCCAGCGCTTCGCGATGTTACAAAAAGAAGAACACCAGAATACATTATGAATATGATTCTTAATCCTCAAGAGATGACTCAAAAACATCCAGAAGCAAAAAAACTTTTAGGTGAATTTGCAACTCAAATGACTTTTCAAAATGTAACTCAAGAAGATGCAAGAAAGATACTTGAGTATTTGCGTTCTGAAGCTAAATAAAAAGGAGGCAGTATGAAAACAAGAAAAATAATTTTATTGTCAATACCTGCAGTAATTTTAATAGCAATACTTTTTAATTGTTCGCAATCAAAAGAAGCAGGAAATTTTTCAGATGCAGCTCAAAAAGTTTATGTTGCACCAGGCAAATATGATGAGTTTTATGCATTTATGTCGGGAGGATTTAATGGACAAATTTCAGTTTATGGACTTCCCTCGGGAAGATTATTTAAAGTGATAAATGTATTTTCTCAAAATCCTGAAACGGGGTATGGTTATTCAGAAGAAACTAAAGCAATGTTGAATACTTCTTATGGTTTTGTGCCATGGGACGATGCACATCATCCTGAATTATCACAAACTAATGGAATTCCAGATGGGCGCTGGATTTTTATTAATGCAAACAATACACCTCGAGTTGCAAGAGTAGATTTAAAAACATTTGAAACATCAGAAATAATTGAAATACCAAATTCTGCCGGAAATCATGGTTCGCCTTTTGTTACAGAAAATACTGAATATGTTGTAGCTTCTACTCGATTTAGTGTGCCAGTTCCGAATCGTGATGTTGAGATTTCTTCTTATAAAGAAAATTTCAAAGGAACATTATCTTTTATTAAAGTAGACCAGAATTCAGGAAGAATGAATCTTGCTTTTCAAATTCTTGTTCCTGGTTTTGATTATGATTTAGCACATGCAGGTAAAGGACCTTCACACGGCTGGGCATTTTTTACTTCATACAATAGCGAGCAGGCAAATGCATTGCTCGAAATTAATGCATCAAAAAATGATAAAGATTTTATTGCAGCTGTAAACTGGAAAGAAGCAGAAAAATATATTTCACAGGGGAAAGGTAAATTAGTAGATGCAGAATATTTTCATAATGTTTTTGATGAAGAAAAACAGCATGCTTATTCAGAAAAATTATCTAAAGTACTTGTGCTCAATCCTAAAGAATGTCCAGGAGTAATTTACTATTTACCAACGCCAAAATCTCCTCATGGTGTTGATGTTGACCCAAGCGGTGAATATATTGTTGCAGGAGGAAAACTTGCAACTGTTATCCCAGTTCATTCATTTTCAAAGATGCTTAAAGCAATTGAGAAAAAAGATTTTATTGGTGAAATTGATGGAATACCAATTCTAAGATATGAATCTGTAATTGCAGGTGAAGTAGAAAATCCAGGTTTAGGTCCATTACATACTGAATTTGATGGGAAGGGATATGCTTATACTTCTGCATTTATTTCTTCAGAAATAGTTAAATGGAAATTAGGAACCTGGGAAGTTGTCGATAGAATTCCAACTTATTATTCAATTGGGCACTTGATGATTCCTGGGGGAGACAGTAAAAAACCATGGGGTAAGTATGTTGTTGCTCTTAATAAAATTACAAAAGATAGATATTTGCCTACTGGTCCAGAACTCTGCCAGTCCGCACAATTAATTGATATATCCGGGGATAAGATGAAACTCTTACTAGATTTTCCAACAGTAGGCGAACCGCATTATGCTCAAGCTATTCCAGCAGAAATTCTAATTAAAAACAATAAGAAATTTTATGAGTTAGAAAAGAATAATAATCCATACAAAACAAAAAGCGAAAAAGAAACTAAAGTGGTAAGAGATGGCAGCGAAGTTCATGTTTATATGACAGCTACCAGAACACATTTTAAACCCGATAATATTGAAGGCATTAAAGTCGGCGATAAAGTTTATTTCCATGTTACTAATCTTGAACAGGATTGGGATATACCTCATGGATTTACAGTCAAAGGATTAAATAATTCTGAACTATTGATAATGCCTGGACAAACAAAAACAATTTTATGGACACCACAAAAACCTGGTATCTATCCATTCTATTGTACTGATTTTTGTTCTGCATTGCATCAGGAAATGCAGGGTTATGTAAGAGTTTCTTCTGCAAACAGCAACGTGAAGATTAATTATAATTAAGATTAAAAAGATGACACAGTATTACTCTTTTGATAAATATAATTTTTTTCTTAAAGAGTAATCTGTGTCATCTTTTATCGAAAGGAATAGGAAAATGAAATTGAATAAATCACGCACGCTGATGTTAATTTCTGTAATTCTATTAGCTTTAACATTTTTCTTTCCGATTTGGAAAATTGATCTCGATGCACCTCAATACCCCGAAGGAATCGGCTTAAGAATATGGATTAATAAAATTACAGGAGTTAATGAATTTGATCTCAACAATATCAATAAGTTAAATCATTATATTGGAATGAAAGCTATCGAACCGGATTCTATTCCAGAACTGAAATTAATGCCCTTAATTGTAGTCTTCTTTATTATTCTTGGAATTCTCTCAATTATTATGAATAAAAAAATTTTAACTGCAGCATGGACATTGCTTTTGTTTATTACGCTTTTAATAGGATTATATGATTATTACATATGGGAATATGATTATGGACACAACCTTAACCCTAATGCTCCAATTAAAGTTCCGGGTATGTCATATCAACCGCCATTAGTTGGAACGAAGCAATTACTCAACATGAGAACTACATCAATGCCAGATACGGGAAGTTTTTTAATAGCTGCAGCATTAGTATTAAATCTAATAACCATTTTTAATATAAATTCTTTATCAAGCAAGAAGAAAATTATTGGCTTAATAGTTTTTATTCTTATTGGTTGTAAAGAAAAACCCGAAGAAATAAAATATCTTCAGGAAGAATGTTCTAATTGCCAGATGACAATTTCTGATAATCATTTTGGTGCAGAATTAATAACAAAGAAAAGGAAAATATATAAATTCGATTCAATCGAGTGCCTTGCTTCTTATAGTCAAAGCATTAATTCAGAAGAAATTCTTTCGATGTGGGTAACAGATTTTGCAAATCCTCCTAATATGATTGACACAAAAAATGCTTATTATTTAAGAAGTGATAAAATTATGAGTCCAATGGGCTTAAATGTTTGTGCATTTTCTGATTCACTTCAGCTAAAAGAAATCAAGAGAAAATATGGAGGAGTAAAAATTAGCTGGAATGAAATAATTGAATTAACTAAAAATGAACAGAAATAAATACAATAAATATTTGCTCGACATTCTATTAATTTTTTTTATTTACTGTAATTTATCTGCAAGAATCATTATTGTAGATAAAAAAAATTATGTGCTAACAATTCAGCAAGCTGTTGCAGCAGCAAAAAATCTCGATACCATAATTGTAAAACATGGGAATTATTTTGAAGAAAATATTATTGTTGATAAATCACTAACATTAATTGGCGAAAATTTCCCTGTAATAGACGGCAGAAATACTTATCAGATACTTACCATAAAATCATCAAATGTAATAATAAAAGGTTTCATATTTCAGAATGCGGGCGTCAGTTTTCTTAAAGATAATTCTGCTATAAGACTTGACAGTGCAAGTAATTGTATTATAGAAGGGAATAAATTCATTAATAACTTCTTTGCAATATACATTTCGAAGTCATCAAGAAATAAAATTAAAAGCAATATAATAACAGCATCATCTACAAAACAAACCTTGGCAGGCAATGGGATTCATGTTTGGAACAGCAGAGAATTATTTATTAGTGGGAATAAAATTGAAGGCCATCGTGATGGAATTTATCTTGAATTTGTTAAAAGTAGTGTAATAGAAAATAATCTCAGTAAAAACAACCTCAGATATGGATTGCATTTTATGTTTTCGGATAGTTGCATTTATCGTAATAACAAATTTGAGAAGAACAGAGCTGGAGTTGCAGTAATGTTTACAAAAAATATCTTAATGGAAAACAATTTATTTCTTAATAATTGGGGAAGTGCATCTTATGGTTTATTACTGAAAGAAATTTATGACAGTAAAATTCTTAATAATAAATTTGTTAAAAACACATATGGGATTTACTTTGAATCTTGTAACAGAATTGAAATTATAAAAAATAATTTTATTGAAAACGGTTGGGCATTAAAGCTTATGGCAAATTCTATGGATAATAATTTTTATTTGAATAATTTTATAGAAAATACATTTGACATCGCAACGAATAGCTCTCAAACTAATAATACATTTAAGAAAAATTATTGGTCAAAGTACAATGGCTATGATTTGAATAAAGATAATATCGGAGATATACCTTACCGACCTGTAAAATTATTTTCTTTTATAATTACAAATAATCCAGCTGCAATGATTCTTCTTCGCAGTTTTTTTATCGATTTACTCAACTTTGCAGAAAATATTATTCCTACAATTACACCCGTTAATCTTGTAGATGAAAATCCTTTAATGAGAATGATATTATGATTAAGTTAATAAATATAAACAAAAAATATGGTCCTATTTCTGCACTTCAAAATATTACGCTCGAAATTAAAGAAGGAAGCACAACATATATTATTGGACCAAATGCCTCGGGCAAAACTACCCTTATTAAATTATTACTTGGTTTGATTAAACCAACAAACGGAGATATTTACATCAAAGGCATAAAACTAAATGGAAATTATCAATACAAAGAAAGTATCGGTTACATGCCACAAATTGCAAGTTATCCTGAGAATTTGACTGTAGAAGAAATTTTCAAAATGCTAAAGGAATTAAGATATAATCATTCAAAGTATGATGATGAACTGGTAGAAAAATTTAATTTATCAAAGGAATTTAATAAACAGTTGAAAAATCTTTCCGGTGGTACAAAACAAAAGGTAAGTGCTTCAATTGCATTTTTATTGAATCCAGAAATTTTAATACTTGATGAACCAACAGCAGGACTTGACCCCTTGGCGAGCAAAATATTAAAAGAGAAAATTCTCGATGAAAATAGAAAAGGAAAAACAATAATCTTTACCTCACACATATTATCAGAACTCGAAGAGATGGCAACAGATTTTATTTTTTTGTTGGATGGCAAGTTAATTATGAATAAAAGCAGAAAAGAATTAAAGGACGATTCAATTGAAAACATAATTCTAAATTTTATGAATAATAATGAAACAGCTAATCAAAATAATTAAATATCAGTTTCGTGATAATCTTAGAAGCAAGTGGATAATAATTTATGCTGGTTTTTATACATTATTGAGTTATTCAATTTTTTATTTCAATAATGATTTTTCAAAAATTGTTATAAGTATAATGAATATTAACCTTCTTGCAATCCCACTTATATCATTAATCTTTTCAACAATTTATTTATATAACAACAAAGATTATATTGTTTTTATGCTTACTCAGCCGTTGAAAAGAGAAGTGCTTTATGCAGGATTATACATTGGGGTTGTTACACCTTTGTTAATAAGTTTTTTATCAGGCATATTTATTCCATCATTAATATTTTACAACAGATTAAGCATTGATATATTTGCTTTATCTTTGCTTGTGCTTACAGGCATTTTTCAATCTTTGATTTTTTCTTCAATTGCATTTTTAATTGTTACATTAACTGAAAACAAACTGCTGGGTTTTGGTCTTTCAATCTTTTGTTGGTTGTTTTTTACTATAATTTATGATGGACTAATTTTAGTAATTTTAAATAAATTTAGCGATTATCCGCTTGAAGTTTTTTCATTAATTATTTCTTTCTTAAATCCAATTGATTTATCAAGAATTATTTTAATTCTCAAACTTGATATATCTGCACTTATGGGTTATACAGGTGCAATTTTTCAAATGTTTTTTAATAATTCTTTAGGAATTATATTATCTTTTGTTGCAATGTTAATCTGGTTTATAGTTCCGCTTTTTATTGGGTTCAAA
This sequence comes from Rosettibacter sp. KY25, assembly GCF_057554405.1. NCBI lineage: Bacteria > Pseudomonadati > Ignavibacteriota > Ignavibacteria > Ignavibacteriales > Melioribacteraceae > Rosettibacter > Rosettibacter sp. KY25. The sequence continues at coordinate 80,691 of NZ_BAAJAO010000003.1, forward strand.
AAATTTTCTCGAAAAGATTTCTAATTAAATGGAGGGTTTATGAAGTATTTTATCTCCCTTTTGCTTCTGCTTACAATCAGTTCATTAATTTATCCTCAAACAAATAAGTGTGTTGAGTGTCACTATTCAGCTACTCCACAAATTGTATCAGATTGGCAGTTAAGCAAACATGCAGAGAATGATATTGATTGCTCAGTTTGTCATGGTGATGAACATATGTCAGCATCTGATGTTTCGAAAGTAAAGTTACCCACACCCGAAACTTGTGCTCAATGTCATGATACTCAGGTAAATCAATTTAAGAAAGGGAAACATTCTACTGCTTGGGCTGCGATGAATGCAATGCCAACTGCACACATGCAGCCGATGATTTTGATGGAAGGTTTGAAAGGTTGCGGTGGCTGTCATAAAATTGGATTAAAATCTAAAGAAGAAATTGAAAAATTAAAAAGCAGCGGTTCTGTTTTCGGTCATGCTTCCTGCGATGTTTGCCATACAAGACACACATTCAGCAAAAAAGAGGCACAACAACCTCAAGCTTGTCAAACCTGTCATCAAGGTTTCGATCATCCACAATGGGAAATGTATTCAAGTTCAAAACATGGTGTGCGATATTTATTAAAACAAAATAATGTTTTACCTGAAAATAGTGCTGCTCCAACATGTCAAACATGTCATATGCCTGAAGGAAATCACGAAGTTAGAACAGCGTGGGGATTTCTTGCTGTTCGTTTGCCAATGCCAGATGATAAACAATGGGCAGAAGACAGAGCTACAATATTAAAAGCTCTGGGAGTTTTAGACCCATCAGGTAAACCAACTCAATTACTTGAAATAGTTAAAGCTGCTGATGTTGCAAGATTAAATCAAGAAGATTGGGATAAAGAACGAAATAAAATGATTGAAGTATGCAGCAAATGTCATTCAGAAAATTATGTAAAGGCTGAATTTAAAAAAGGTGATGATATTATAAAAAATGCTGATAGACTTATGGCAGAAGCAATCAATATAGTTGCAGATTTATATAAAGATGGCATAATTAAAAAATCTGCAAATTATTCTTATGCATATCCTATGCTTTTAACATTTCATGATGCACCAACGGTAATAGAACAAAAATTGTTTGTGATGTTTCTTGAACATAGAATGAGAACTTTTCAAGGAACCTTTCATAATAATCCTGATTATGCTTTGTGGTATGGATGGAGCGAAATGCAAAGAGATTTATCTGAAATAAAAGAATTGGCTCAACAAATGAGATTGAATAAAAAGAAGAAATAGTAATTAGATTGAACAGAAAAATTTATTTTATTTTAATATTCTAACGAGAAAATTTATCGGCTTAATGTTAGAATAATAAAAAATTATTTTTGACCAATAGGAAAAAGGTCACCTCATGCGAAGCCGCAAAGAATGTTTTGCGGCTTCGATTTTTTATTAGAAATAAAAATAAGAGAAAGACTTAATTTTAAAGAAGCTGTTAAAATGATGTGAAACAATAAATATTTTTGCAGATTGAACCTGTATTAACGATTTTTACCAAGATTTATTTATTAGAAGTTTTTTATCGAATATTATTTATAGATTCAAAATTTTTTGAATAGTTTTTTCTTTTAATTGTGAAAGTGTTTCTTCGCTGAACATTTTATATGCTTCGTCTCTAAGTTTTCCCCACTTTTCATGGACAGGACATGGGTTATCATTCGAGCATCCAGGAAAACCTAAAACACAACTCTTAAAAACATCCAATCCATCAATTGCTTCGATGATATCAATCAATCTAATTAGATTTGGATTCTTAGCTAAATAAAATCCCCCATTCTTTCCCTTTTTTGAACCAACAATTCCGTGATAAGTTAATTTCTGCAATACTTTTGAAACAAACTCTTTGGGCACTTTTAATTCTTTAGAAATTTCCTCTGCATTAAAAATTAATTTCTCTTTTTTAATTGATAAAAAAAGAACAGCTTGAATTCCAAGTTCACATGCTTTAGAAAAAAATACAGTCATAAAAAGCTCCGCATTAATTTATACAGAAATTAATCTTTATTTAATATTATTGTTTGAGTTGGGTAGGCAAAATCAATTTTTTCCTGTTCGAACTTTTGATAAATATCAAAATTAATTTGCTGCTGTATATCCATATAAGTTTTATAATCTGATGAAAGAACAAAGTAAACAAATTCGAAATTAAGACTAAAATCACCATAACTTGCAAAATGTCCTCTGTCAAATTCAGTTAATTCATTTTTAACGATGATTTCTTTAACTAAATCTGGAATGATTTTCAATTTTTCAAGTGGTGTTTGATATGTAACCGCGAGTTTCAATATCACCCTTCTTTTTTCAAGTCTTTTGAAATTATGCACAATTGAATTCGTCAATTTTGAATTCGATACAATCAGCTGCTCACCACTTAATGATCTAATTTTGGTTGTCTTAATTCCGATTTGTTCGATGTTTCCGGATTTATTATCAAAAGAAATAAAATCTCCTACTTCGAAAGGTCTATCGAAAAATATAACAAAGTAACTGAACAAATCTCCCAGCAATGCCTGTGCGGCAAGTGCAACAGCTATTCCTGTAATTCCCAGTCCAGTAACAATTGTTGTTACATGAAAGCCAAAATTATCTAAAAGAAAAATTAAACCTGTAATCCAGAGAATTAAATTTATAACTCCATAGAGAGGCTGAATTCTTTTTAGTTCTTCATCGCCTCTTCGTTTTTGAAAATATCTTTCAAGAAGAAATCGAATTAATGCACCGCCGAATCGGATAATGAAATAAGTCAAAATTATTATGTAGATGATGCTTATTATTTTATCTGCTTCTTTTCCGAAACTCAAGTATTCCAAAGTAACATAAACAGCACCAAGGAATACTGCAGGCACAAGCAAACGATTTGTAATTCTTTTGATGTAATGAAATTTATTATATCCGCTTTCTTCAAATTTCTTTTTGATTCTTTGTAAGAAAAAATTCTTTAAGAAATAAAGAAAGAAAAATGTGAGAATAAGAATTCCAATAGCCAAAAGATATTCTTGAATTGTATTGTCGAAATATTTTTGTTTTAGAAATTCATTCATGGTTAAACCTTTATTAAATTATTTCTTAATTCTTAATTCAAAGTTAAAATCTCTTCCAGAACTATCATAGTTATTAAAATCATAGATAAAAAATTCCGGGTCCGATGCACAATTTAATAAATCCATTTGTTCAGGGTCTATATAAATTTTATATTTTACTGGTTTTACTCCCAATAAATAAAATGTTCCATCAGAAAAAGTAGTAGCTTTTAATTTTGTGTTATCAGAAAGGTTTTCAAAAATAACATTAATTCCGTTTAATAATTTTTTAGAATTGTCTTTTAAGATTAGTGTAACGCTTCCATAAATTTCATTACCTTCATAAAAAGGCACATCAATTATTCTTGAAGAATTAGGAATAGTTTGAAAAGCAATTGTTTTGAATACTGGGAATAAAAAAGGATTTTTAATATTATCATCAACTTTTAGTATGTAAGTCGTATAAGGATTTAGTTCACGAATTTTGATTATTCCTTCGCTTATTTTTTCCATTGAACAGGGAGTCTCTAAAGTTATACTTGCATCGTTTACCCTCATTTCGCCATCATCAAATTTGTTATTGCCATTCTTATCAATAAAAAGTCTGCATAGAACGACCGACTTTCCAATTTGAGAGCGGTTATAAAACGAATAGTTATTGATATCCATATCGTATGCAATAGCCCCATAAAGATTTGTAAATAAACTATTATCACTAAATGTTGACCAGGACTTCATAAATGGGAAATTAACAACCAAACCAAATTTAAGAGTGCTGCCCAGACTAATAATTTTGTTGTAATCAATTTCAAATCTGCTTTCTGAGGATAAGTCTGCAGAATAAACCAGATTATATTGAAGAAGTTTTCCTTTTGTAGCATCATAATTGAATTGAATATTTAACAAATTTGCTTTTAGCAGATTAGACCATTTATCAAGAAATCTTAAAGGGAATATTAAACCATAAGTTAAATAAGATTGCTTGAATAGATATTTGTTGTATTCATTATAATAAATTTTATAAGAAATAGTTGGATTTACATATTCAGTTCTTACACCAGCATTAAATGAAAAGAATTTATTTCTGAATTCGGATGAGTTTTGAATTTTGAAGCCGCTGCCTAAGTTTATTGAGTAACTTCCAAAATCAAATGGAATGAAAAGATCGGATTGAAATTCTTCGTTGATATTGTATGGATTATAAAAAGTGTTTTTAAAAAACTTTGTTGCAAATAAATTAATTGACATCTGTGAATAATATAGTGCATTAAATCCCAATCGATAATATGCCTTTGGAGCTAATGTTAAATTAAAGATATAAGACGAATTAATTCTTGCATTAAGTTCGTTATAAAGAAAAATTTTTCTTTGGTTTTCTCCTTTAATAAATTCTAATCCAACGCTGTTTGTTAACCATTCGGAGAACCCATAAGTGCCATAAACCTGTGCTAAAAAATTATTATTGTAATTTACTTTCCCAATATTTATTGTGTAATTAAATTCATTTGGAGGAATAAATTTAACTGGGATTTGAAATAATTTTCTGGTACTCAAATAATTTCCCGAAGGACCATAAAATTTTAAACTGATAAATGAGGTTCCATAATTTAATGGAATATCAAAATGAAAACTGCCATTTGCATCTGCCTTGGTAACATCAGTTAATTTATTGTTAATGTATAGCTCAACAGTCCAATTTGGTCCGCATATATCTGAAAAAGAATAAACATAGTAATTTTTTCTTGGTTCTACGGGTTCATTAGTTATTGAAATACCACTAATTGTAGTTTGCTGTAAGCCGGTGTATTCTAAAGTTCCTAATGATAATTGAGATAAATATTTATTATTAAAAACATAATTCCATTTATAAATGTAATCATTAATAGAAGTGAATTTTTGATTAATGCTCCCATTCATGCTAAGTTCGATATCGCCACCCAAAAAAATTCCACCCAAACCTAAATTATAATTATGAAAAGCTGGGAATCCTTTTGTAAAATTCGAAGAAATAAAATAGTCAAGAAATAATCCTTTGATTAATTTTTTTTCATTTGGATAAGTAAAATCTGGTTTTATGATTTCTTTCTTTATGTATTTATAATTTATCTCGCGTTTTATTCTGCTGTAAACCGGCAAAATTTTTTCTGTTTTTAGGTTAATTGTCAATTCATTTATATTAAAAGAAAAATAAAGTCCAAGTGATTTTTCAATCAATTCTGGTTTTACATAAATCTCGAGTGGAGTGTAAATAAAATCATCATTTGAAAAATAAATTTGTTTTAATTTATCTTGATAAATACGCTTTACAAAATCAAAACTATAAGTGCTGTCAGCTTCAATAAAAAAGCCTGAGATTAATTTCTGATTTTGTGAAAAGTTGAAATTTATTTCGAGTATTTTGAATAGTTCTATTAAAGGTAGGAAAAATGAATTATTGTAATTGATAATAACAATTCTTGTTCTTACCACATCTTTATAAATAAGAAAGAAATAAGCTTCTTCAATATCTGTCTGGGAAATTTTATTTTCAAAAGAAGTATCTCTTTCGTTTTGTGAAATTATAGTATCACATTCCAAATAGATGTTATTTGATTTATCTTTGCGACAAATGCCATTTGAGCACGAATAATAAGAATAACTTTTTTTATAAAAGAAATAATCTTCACTCCCCCAAATAAAACTGGGTTTAATAAAGATTAAAATAATAGATATCAGAATAGCATGGTTTATTATCAATTATATTTAATGTTTTTTACTCGATTAATATTTCTAAAGAATTTCGAACATTATCCTGAATTAATTTAATTGGAGCACTTTTAGGAATATCTTCCTTTTCATTATGTTTAACTCTAATTTCAGCTCTATAACTTCCTTTAGACAAGTCAGAAAGCTTAAAACTATTCTTAACAGATAAATCATAAAATACTTTCACATGCTGAGTATCGCTTTTTATGAGATTGTTATTAGAATCGTATAGCATAACGGTTACATCACCAAAAAATGGTGAGTTGCCTAATCTTTTTAATGAAGTAACTATATCAATATTGTCAGCGTTCTTATAATATTTAGAATCTTTGATTTCAATTCCAGTGCTTGCATTTTCGGTTCGATAAAGCATTGTTGTAATCTGGTTCAATACAAAATTAATTTGTGCATTCAAGTTTTGATTGTTTGTATCAAGAAGTGGCTGAGGTCTCTGTCGGGTAGAAGATGTTACAATTCTCACCCAATAAGTTCCATCTTGAAGATTTTGAGGAGGTTTAATTGATAAACCAATTAGCTGTTTTTGTCTGGGATTTAATACAAATTTCTTTGGAAAAGCTCTCACATAATTTAAAATGGATGGATACTCAGATGTCGGTTCATCAATATATTTCATTGTAAGATTTCCAAGTGAATCCGATACAGGAAATCCAAACTTGAAAGATATTCCAATTTCATAAGGTTCATCAGACTCGTTTTGAACAATCATATTGGCAAATTGATTTTTAGTATCTAAATAAACTACATAAGGCGAAATAATAATTTGAGCAAAGATTAAATTTGGTATCAACAGAAAGAACAAGTAAAATTTTTTCATGATTTTATTCCTTTTAAATTTAGAGTAGAACTATATTCTTTCTACATTCATAATTATTGTCCCATTATATAAACCGCTTGTAATTGCAGTTGGAATCGTAATAGTTGCACCCAACCAGATATATATGCTTGTATTTTTTTTCAATCTATTAAATCTTAATGGTTGATAAGGATTAAAATTTGTTCTTCCTGTAGGTAAATCTTTTGTAGCCCAAGCTGATTGCTGTGTACTAAATGTAATCGGGAGATTATCAATGTTATTTGTTAAATTCTGCGGTAATGCAAATTGAACAAGTATATTTACATTTTGCAGATTGCCAGTATTGAAATAAAACTTAGCTGCATTTACATCAAGATGATTTACAGAAGAAGAATAACCCTTAAATACTGTACCAAAAGCTAAGTCATTTAGCTTGCTTACTATTAGTTGTGCTGATGATGTAACATTAACTACAAGATAAAAAATCAAAAATAAATATTTAATATGTACTGAATTTATTCTCATCTTTAATAAGAAACATTAATTACAAATGTTCCCGTATAGTAACCAACTGGTTGATTGGCATTTACATTAATAGCACCGCCAACCCACAAATAAAGTTTACCAATTCCACCGACATCTGTTAATTGATAAACACCGCCGCTTGTAACGGTAATTGGATTAACATAATTTGGATTAGTTCCTGTATGCTTAACTTCTGGAATAAAAGTTATTGTGCCAGTAGTTCCTCCATGTTGTGCTACCCAGTTAAAATTATCAAGAGTAATAGGATTAAATGATATTGTCACACTACTATTAGGATTTCCCTGTACCTCATGTCTGCTGCCGCTCTCAGGTGATTTTGTTACCTGATAAGGATTAGGCATAACTATAACATCACCAAAATCGATGCTTCCTGTAGTTATAATTGTTATGGGTGTGATAACATTTGCTGTTACTGATGCACTTGCACTTCCTGATTGTGCAAAGCAAATTGATGTCAGTAACAAAAACAAAAATGTATATTTGGCTTTAATCATACATCTTTATTATAAATAATAAAGATGCAAATATCAATAAAAAGAACAAAATATTGAAGACACTACCCCCGATATGGCAGTGTCTTCAAATTTTGGCACTCCCCCTTTATTAATAAGCAACTGATATAGTAAAAGTACCTGTATAGGAACCGGGTTCTTGATTAGCAGCGACAGCTAAAGAACCACCTACCCACAACCAGGCTTTTCCACCACTGGTAAGCGTAACAGAACCACCACTACTTACCGAAGCAGGGCTGTTATAGGTATTTGTTGTAGTATGTTCAACGTTTGGTGTAAAAGTCATAGTACCAGTAGCACCATTAGAAAGAGTAACATTATTGAAAGTTACAGTCACTGGTGTACTATTATTACCAGTTACTTCAAAAAGGGCTCCATTATCGGGGGTTTTTTGTGGTGTTTGGGGACTGCCTGTTACAGGAATGTTACCAAAATCCAGGTTACCTGATATGTGTTGAATTGAAAGAGCAGCAAGTATGTTTGCTGTTACCTGGACATTAGCACTGCTTTGTGCATAGCTTGTTGTAGCTATGAAGTAGAACGGTAGAATAGCTAGAGCTATTACTAGCTTTCTCATGTTGCACCTCTCTGTGAATTTAACATTTAATTTATTTCGTTTATCAATCCTCTGTGTAAATTGATAAACGATTCTGGTTAATTATCGCAATTATAATTCAAAAGTTTAGTCAATAATTAAAAAAATTTTATACTGATGAATAATTATTCATATAATTTTTGCTTATTACTTTCATAATCAAACCAACTTTCATTAAAAATTTTTAATCTTTCTTTAATATCGGTTTAATGTTAATAAAATAAGTTTGAGGTGTAAGTTAATTAACGATATGTCCAACAAAAAAGGAGAAACATCATGAAATCCAGATTATTCTCATCAGTTCTTGCAGTTTTAATAGCCGTTGCATTTTTAAGCAGCAGTGTATTTGCACAAACTCAAACTCAAACCACTACACCTAAAGCAAAGAAAGAGGTAACAACTCCTTCAACTCAAAAAGCAGAAAAACCAAAAGCAGCTACTGAAACCAAGAAAGAAGCTAAAAAGGATACTGTAAAAGCAGAAAAGAAGGAGAAGACCACTCATCACAAAATGCATAAAAAATCAGAAGAAAAACCAAAAGAAGAAAAGAAACAATAGTGCATTTTGATTTGGGATTAAACTTTAAGAAGGAGAGTTTATAACTCTCCTTTTTTGTATTTTTAACGCATGAGAATTTTAGTTATAGAAGACGAAAAAAAAGTTGCTTCTTTCATCAAAAAGGGATTGGAAGAAGAATTTTTTACTGTAGATGTTGCCTATAATGGGAAAGACGGCTTAGCACTTGCATCAAGCGAAGAATATGACCTGATTATTTTAGACATTATGATTCCGTTCATCGACGGAATTACTTTAACAAAAGAATTAAGAAAAAGAAAAATTATAACACCAATTTTGTTGCTTACTGTAAAAGATTCTGTAAATGATAAAGTTGAAGGACTTGATGCAGGGGCGGATGATTATCTTACCAAACCTTTTGCTTTTGAAGAATTAACTGCAAGAATAAGAGCTTTATTAAGAAGAACTGAAATTCAAAAATCTAATATATTAACTGCTGCAGACCTTAAGTTAGATTTAATAACTCATACTGTCTATCGAAACAACAAAGAAATAATTTTAACACAAAAAGAATATTCCATTCTTGAATATCTATTAAGAAATAAAAATAAAATAGTATCTCGCACAAAATTAATTGAACATGTTTATGATTACCATTTCGATACCGATACAAATGTTATTGATGTTTATATAAATAAACTTCGCAATAAAATTGATTACGGTTTTGACAAAAAGTTAATTCACACAATTCGCGGTGTGGGTTACATAATTAAAGAAGAATGAAAATGTTCAGTAAAATAAAACCATATGTTTTATCCACTCGATTTAAGATGACCATCTGGTATGCATTTCTGTTCTTGATTTTGGAAATTATTCTTGGATTTACAATTTATTATTATCTCTACAATAATTCATTAAAAAGATTAGACCTGTCGCTCTCAGCTCAGGCAAATGCGATTCTTCACGTATTAAAATCAAAACATTTTGATTTAGAAACTTTTGAACCGAGCGATATTTACTCGAGTGAAGAAGATTTAATCTGGGATATAATTTATGATGTTGTTGTTTTTAATGAAAGAAATACATTCATACAAATTTCTTCTGGGAAAAAAGTTATTTACCAATCAGCTAATCTTGCAAAAATAAAATTAGAATTCCCAAATATTAAATCGAATAAACAAACATTCGATTTTGTTGACGAACGATTATCCGAAAATGAAATAAGAGCAACTCAAATTAAAGATGGAAATTACACTGTTATAGTTGCTTATCCTAAGGAACATATCTTGCAAACAATTAACAGCTTAACTGATATTTATGTTGTAATTGCTCCAATATTCTTTTTGGTCTCTTTAATTGGAGGGGCATTAATATCGCAAAGGTCATTATCAAGAATAGACAAGATTATTAAAAAAACAGAAGAAATAACTGCTCATAATTTAAGTGAAATAATTCCAGGGGAAGAACATAATGATGAGTTTGGAAGACTTGTCAAAAAAATGAACGAAATGATTCAGAGAATTCGAACATCTGTAGAATACATGAATCAATTTTCAATTTCAGCAGCTCATGAACTGAAAACTCCTCTTACAATTTTAAGAGGTGAAATCGAAATTGCTCTTAAGTCAGAAAAATCTCCCGCTGAATATATTGAAATCTTAAAAAGCAATTATGAAGAAACATTAAGATTAATAAAAATTGTTGATAATCTATTTTTTATTTCCAAGAGTGAAAATAATTTGGTTAAGATTCACAAAAGAGAAGTTAATCTAAAGGAATTCTTACAAGGCATCATTAAAAATGCAAATGTACTTGCAGATGATAAAAACACAGAGATAAAATTAATCATTGAGGAAAACTTTTCTGCTAATTTTGATTACGATTTAATTAAACAGGCTGTTACCAATCTAATTGATAACGCAATTAAATATGGCACAGACAATTTCCCAATAATTATTACTTCAAAAAAAATTTATGATAATAAATTTATGATTTCAGTTAAAAATTGGTGCGAAGAAATTTCTCAGAAAGATATTGAAAAAATATTTGACCGTTTTTACAGAATTGATACTTCTCGAACAAGAAGTACTGGAGGAGTTGGACTTGGTTTATCGGTTGTAAAATCAATTGTAAATCTGCATAATGGAACAATTCAAGTAGAAAAATTTCCGGATTCTATTGAGTTTATTATTGAATTACCTGCTTCATAAATTACCTGCTTCGATACTTTACATTAAAAAATGATATTCGTTATACTTAATAGCCGAAGTAAATCATATCATGAAAAATCGATTATAATTTAACCACAAATTTACACAGAATAAAAAGCAGGGAACATTTTTTAGTTCCCTTCATTTATTATTTGATTTTATCTTTTAAAACTAATTTAACACAGTGACTGGATTAATATCATCAACAACAATTTCTTCTACTTTCACTTTTATTACACCGCTTTTCATCATTCCAAGTGCAATTGCGGTTCCTTTTGATAAATCTAAATCTCTTCCTTCAATATAAGGACCTCTGTCATTAATTCTTACAATTACACTTTTGCCGTTTCGCAAATTAGTTATTCTAAGATATGTGCCAAATGGTAGTTCTTTATGAGCAGCTGTAAGAGCCATTTGATTATAAATCTCTCCATTTGCTGTCATCTTGCCATGAAATCCTGGACCATACCAAGAAGCTTTCATTATTCCAAGATTATTGAGATTTACTGGCACAACTTCTGGAGTTGAATCTTTGCTTATTCTTACTTTATCTAAAATGCTTGTTTCCCTTGCAGTTGATTCATCAAAGTTAAATACACCCACTGTTACTGCTATTATTAATATAACTAATATTATTTTAATTGCTCGCAATAAATACCTCGCTTTTTGTTTAACATACCTTCAAGAGTAAAGAGAAAATTCAGGCGGAATTTTTAACTTTCTATATTTTCAGAGTTGAATTGAAACCCCTTAAGGTTTGGTTTGAATTCTTTTTAAGAGTAAATCTCAAAGGATTAGAATCCCAATAGATTTGCTCTAAAAGATTAATTGTGTTTGTGAGATTGAATATATTGATTAGAAAGAAGGTCTCGTTGTTTTGATAATAATCAATAAAAGATTTGAAACTTGTTTTGTCATCCGTTAAGTTGATGTGAGTAACGGAGTGAAACTTTTCAATCCTTAATGAATGGTTCTCTTTATTTAATGAACTTGTTTCTGTTTGAATTCCTGTAAAAATCAGGAAAGAACCAATAATACTATATGTTAAAATTTTCTTACTCATTTTTGCTGCACAAATATAGTCATACAGCAATTCTTATAAAAGCATACAATAAATTTAAATAAAGGTCACTTAAATTAATCTTATTCAGAGGTTGAACGAATTAATTCTGGTTTGCTATTTCATCTTTGAGCAATAATTTAAAGTGACAATCGTTTTTTATAATTTTTGATTCAATTTTGATGAGCATTCAATGAAAAAAATAACAGCTGTAATTTCATCTTTTAATGAAACAACAACAAATCTTATATCTCAATTGAAGAATTCAGATTTAATCGAAGATATTTTTTTAATTAGCGGTGAAGGAATTGATGATTCATTTCTTGATGTTAAAATAATTTTCGGAGAAAGTTTATTTCATACATCTGTCTTAAAATCATTAAGCGAGAGGGTGAAGACGGATTACATTCTTTTTTTATTTAATGAACAAAAAATTTTTTTAGAGAAAAATACAATTGAAAAATTTTTAACTGCTGCTCTAGAATCAAATTCTAAAATTGTCTATTCGGATTTTTATGAAATTGAAAACAACAAAAAATCAGAGCACCCGTTAATTGATTATCAAATTGGCAGCCTTCGCGATGATTTTGATTTTGGTTATGTGATATTAATTAATTCTTCCTCGTGCAAAAATGCTCTTCTAAGAGCAAAGGAAAATTATAACTACGCTGGCTTCTATGATTTGCGATTAAAGATAATGGAAGAAGAAAAAATTAATTCTTCAAATTATTTTTTAACTGATATTCATCATATTAAAGAATTTTTATATTCAATAGAAAGAAAATCAATTTTATCAAGTCATGAAAAACAATTTAATTATGTTGACCCGAAGAATCGCTCAGTTCAGATTGAAATGGAAAAAGCAGCAACAGAACATCTTAAATCAATTGGGGCATTCATTCATCCGCCATTCAAAGAAGTCAATTTGAATCTTGAAAAGTTTGATTACGAAGCTTCGGTTATTATTCCTGTAAAAAATAGAGCTAAAACTATTTCAACAGCAGTTGAATCCGCGTTAAATCAGAAAACAGATTTTAAATTCAATGTTATTGTTGTTGATAATTTATCAATTGATGGCACAACAGAAATTTTAAAAGAACTTTCTTCAAAACATGAAAATCTTATTCACATCATTCCTGATAGAAAAGATTTATTGATAGGAGGATGCTGGAATTTGGCTGTGCAACATCCAAAGTGCGGAAAATTTTCTGTTCAGCTTGACAGCGATGATTTATACAAAGATGAAACTACTTTGCAAAAAATTATAAATAAATTTTATGAAGAAAATTCCGCAATGGTAATTGGTTCATATTTGTTAACGGATTTTAATCTTAATGAAATACCTCCTGGAATTATTGACCATAGAGAATGGACAGATGAAAATGGTCCAAACAATGCATTAAGAATAAATGGACTTGGAGCACCAAGAGCATTTTTTACACCTGTTTTAAGAAATATTGAAATTCCAAATGTAAGCTACGGGGAAGATTATTATCTTGGTATTACAATATCTCGTGATTATAAAATCTCAAGAATTTATGAACCAGTTTACATTTGCAGAAGGTGGGAAGGAAATACTGATTCTTCGTTAAGCATTCAAAAAATCAACGAAAATAATTTTTATAAAGATTCATTGCGTTCGAAAGAAATTTTAATAAGAATAAACAGAAACAATGATAATTGAAGAGAAAATTCCAAAGAGTCAATTAAAAGAATTTTGGTCGTCTCGAATTTTAAATTTGTTTGAAGAACAAAAGTTAAATTGGGAATTGCTGAGAGATAATTATGAAAATCTAAAGGACATACAAATTAGAGAATTTGAATTTGATACCTCAACAAAATTTAAAGTTATAGTTCAATACAATCCTGCGAGAATAAAATCTACTGCAGCAGATGTAAGTCCTGAGGCAATTCAAAACAGGAAATGTTTTTTGTGTATAGAAAACTTACCTGAAGAACAAAATGGAATTGTTTATAACAAACATTTTATAATTCTGATTAATCCATATCCAATTTTTAATAAACATTTAACTATAACAAAGAAAAAACATACCCCTCAAACAATTATAAGCCACTTTCATGACCTGCTCGATTTAACAGAAGATTTGAGTAAAGATTTTACAATTATTTATAATGGTCCAAAGTGCGGTGCATCGGCTCCAGACCATATGCATTTTCAAGCAATCGAAAAAAATATTCTGCCTTTAGAACAAGATTATGAATTGATGAAAAGAAATTCTAATTTCCTCGAAAGTGAAAGAATAAAAATATTTTTCTTTGAAAATTTTCTGAGAAGATTTATTTCATTTGAATCAAAGCATAAAGGTGAATTGCTTTATGCATTTAAAATATTTTATAATGCGATTAAGAAAATTTCTATTCCAAAAGAAGAACCAATGTTTAACTTAATTTCTTTTTACAGTGAAGAAAAACTGAAATTAATTATATTCCCAAGATTAAATCACAGACCCCAACAATATTTTCTTGAAGGAAATGAGAAGTTATTGATAAGTCCAGCAGCAGTTGATTTGGGAGGTGTGTTAATTACAGTAAGAGAAGAAGATTTTAATAAAATTAAAAATGAAGATATAATTGATATTTACACACAGGTAACTTTTACAAAAGAATATTTTGAATACTTGAAGAAAAAATTAATGGATGTCTATAAAAGTTAATTAATAATGGAGCAAAAATTGGAAAACAATACTGCAACATTAATATTATCATGCAGCGACCAGAAAGGGCTTGTAGCCAAAATATCACAATTTATATTTCAACGAGGGGGCAATATTGTTGACCTCGACGAACATGTTGACCCTGATGAAAAAATGTTTTTCATCAGAGTCGAATGGGATTTAAGCGAACTAAATGTTTCAAACGAACAATTTGAAAAAGAATTTCAAATTCTTGCAGAGGAAATAAATGCAAAATGGGAAATTAAATACAGTTATAACAAACATAAAATTGCGATATTCGTTTCAAAGTATGACCATTGCTTGCAGGAAATTTTATGGCGTTATAAAAACAAAGAACTTGATGCAGAGATTCTACTAATAATTTCAAATCATACTACACTTGAAGGAGTTGCAAAAAGTTATGACATTCCTTTTTATTATTTCCCAATTACTAAAGAAAATAAACACGAACAGGAATTAAAAGAATTAGAGCTTCTTGAATCTTACAAAGTTGATACAATCGTTCTTGCAAGATATATGCAAATTCTTTCTCCATTATTTATTGAAAAATATCCAAATAATATCATAAATATTCATCATTCATTTTTGCCGGCATTTATGGGGGCAAATCCATATAAAAAAGCTTATGAACGCGGCGTAAAATTAATTGGTGCAACAAGTCACTATGTAACAGAAGAATTAGATGAGGGACCAATTATCGAACAGGATGTAATTCGAATTACTCATAAAGATTCGTTAAAAGATTTAATTCGTAAAGGAAAAGATTTAGAAAGGCTTGTGCTTGCCCGTGCTCTGAATTTGCACATTAACAACAGAGTTCTTAAGTATGGGAAAAAAACTATAATATTTCAATAACATTAATCAGGTAAAATGATTTTTAGTTGATTAATTTTTTGAATTTCTAATTTGCCGTAATAAATTCTGAAATTAAGAACATGACCACCAAAGTTAAGTTCGTCACTAATAAAATGAAAATGATAACCTGGAACATTAATCTTATCTAAAAATGATGGACAGTAAAATCCAACCAGAGTTCCTGATAAATTTGTCCTTTCAAAAACAATTTGATTTTTTAATACTTCATTTAATTGCTTGTAAGGCTTCTTTTGAAGAGCTATTGTTCTGGTTCTAATATAAGAAAATTTGCCCTGTAGCTTAAATGCATAAAATATATTTTTATTTGTAATCAAACTGTCAATTAATTTTTTTAATTCATCATCAGTCATATTAAATATTTCATAAGATTCATTGCTGTTAAATTTTACGATACATGCAAAAGGTGTTGTATCTTCGGTGTTTGATTGATGAACTAAACCATCATCTTTGAACTGATAAATCGAATTATTGAGTATAATCATCTCTCCATTTAATTTATCAAAGGTTCCGAGTCCGAAATCACCAATTTCTAACAGGTTGCTTAATTTATATTTACCATCATATTTGCATTCGTACAAAGAATCAATTATGGAAATCTGAAATAAAGTTGGCTTGCTTTCAAATGTATCTGATTGAGCAGAAATTCGTATAGTGAAAAATAGAAGCATTACGTGTATAAAATTATATTTATTCATTTTAATTCTCTTATATTTAAATTCTTGTGACAATTTAAGAATATTCTTTTAAAGAAATTTGAATAATTACATTACTTTGTTAAAATTTACTTAAGAGATGAAAATAATTTTTGGATTAAAATGACAATACAAGAAAAGCAAGAAAAACTGATAAAAGAATTTGAACAGTTTACTGAGTGGGAAGATAGATATAAACATGTTATCGAACTTGGCAGAAGGATGAAACCTATCAGTGAAGAATATAAAACAGATAAATACAAATTAGATGGTTGTCAATCTCAAGTTTGGATACACGCAAAACTTGAAGATGGAAAAATATTTTTTGAAGCCGACAGCGATGCTGCTATTGTAAAAGGACTGATTGCAATTTTGATAGAAGTTTATTCAGGTCATTCGCCGGAAGAAATTTTATCTAATCCACCCGATTTCTTAACAAAAATTGGAATTGATAAACACCTTTCGCCAACAAGAAAAAATGGTTTAGCAGCAATGATGAAACAAATACAGATGTATGCTCTTGCATTCAAAGCATTAGCAGAAAAAAAGAATTAACGTTATAAATGTTGTTCTATCAAATCGGAATTTGGACATTGATTACATTCGAATTGCAGAGTGATGTGACGAATACCAAATTTTGATTGTAAATTCATTTCAATTTTTTTTCTTAATAAATCACACTCACTAATTTTCATATCCTTTACATTAACATGAGCTTCCATGTGAACATCATTTTCGCCTACCATCCACATGTGTATGTGATGAATATCTTCTACTTCATTAAACTTTTCTACTTCATATTGAATTTCTTCAATTGAAATATTTAATGGTGCTCCTTCCATTAAAACATGAATTGCTTCTTGAAGTATCGAAAAACTTTCTTTAAGTATGTACAATCCAATTAAAATTGTCAGTAAAGGGTCAATCCAGTAAATTTTCCAAAAGTATATTGCAATACTTCCTAGAATTACTCCAACAGAAGAAACTGTATCTCCAATTAAATGGAGATAAGAAGAACGAATATTCATGCTTTTTTGGGAATCTCTTCTCAACAAAAGGACAGCAAATAAATTTGCAAGCAAACCAACAACAGCAACAATGCTCATTATTTTTGCATTAATAACCTCTGGATTTTTGAATCTACCAATTGCTTCATAAAAAAGGTAAATACAAATTATTATTAGTGCTGAAGAATTAATTACTGCAGCTAATATTTCGGCGCGTTTAAGTCCAAAAGTGTGCTTTAATGAGTTGCTTTTTAGTCTTAACTTAAGTGCAATGTAGCTGATAATAATTGAAATGCTGTCGGAAAAATTATGCATTGCATCAGAAATCAAAGACAAACTTCCGGAAATTATACCGCCGATAATTTCTCCAACTGTTATTAAAAAATTAAGAAAAATTGTAAAGATTAATCTTCCTTTAGTTGAAGAAAATATATCTCCATTAATATGTGAATGATTATGTGCCAAATTATTTTTTTCTTAATTTGTTAATCACAATAGCAAAATTCTAAAGAGAATTTATGAAAAACAAATTTTATACTGACTTTGATATAGAACGCATAAAACAAAGTAAACGTTCAGAAGATTACAGAACTCCTTTTCAGATTGATAGAGACAGAATAATTCATTCATCAGAATTCAGAAGACTGCAGGGAAAAACTCAAGTATTTTTGCCTGGCGAATATGATTTTTACAGAACTCGATTAACTCATTCCATTGAAGTTGCACAAATTGGGAGGTCGATTTGCAGCTATTTATTTGTATCTCAAAAAGAAATTTTAAATGAAGAATATTTTATTGACCCAGATTTGGTTGAATCAATTTGTCTTGCTCATGATTTGGGTCATCCCCCTTTTGGTCATGCAGGAGAAAGAGTATTAAATCAATTGATGATGAACTACGGCGGCTTTGAGGGGAATGCACAGACACTTAGACTTATAACAGAAATTTTTTATAGAGATGAACAAAATTATCGAGGCATGAATCCAACACGAGCTTTCATTGATGGAATTATGAAGTATAAAGCAACATTTTCAAGTTTTAAAAATCCAGAGAATCATTTTATTTATGATGAACAAAAAAAGTATGTCGATTATGTTTTTGGCAATAAAAAAATTCCAAAAGAACTTTCTTATGCAGATAGATTGAATCAATTTCAAAGTATTGAATGCCAAATAATGGACTGGGCAGATGACACCGCTTATGCGATTAATGATATTGTTGATAGTATTTCAGGAGGATTTATTACAATTGAAAAATTATCAAAATGGCAAAGAGATAATAATTTAAGTGATTATCAAAATTCTGTGATTGAAGAAATTATTGAATGGATAAAAACAGGAAATTATAAAAGAAATTTTGGTTCAATGATTGGAGAATTTATTCGTTCATGCAGCTTAAAAGAAAGAAAAACTTTTATGGATTCATTGACAAACCGCTACAAATATTTGCTAATCATTCCTGAAAATATTTTGGAAAGAGCAAATCTTTATAAAAAAATTTCTGTTGATTTGGTTTTTCGTTCTTCTTCGCTGCATCAGATTGAGTTTAAGGGAAACAATATGCTGAAAAAAATTTTTGAGCTTCTCGAAGAAAATTATATAACAAAGATTAATTCATCAAAATTACTTCCAGATTTTAATGATAAATTAATTCGAAAGGAAAAAAATAAAAAACAAAGAGCAAGACTTGTTTGTGATTACATAGCTGGTGCAACTGATTCATATACAATGAGAATTTATCGAAGGCTATTTGACCCGGATTACAGCTCTCTTGCAGATTTAGCTTGAGTGATTAAAACTCATGAGATTGCAGGATTATGCAAAAGGCATTCCTGTGAAACAAAATTTCAAAATTGCAAGATTATAATTGAGTGATTCTTGTAGAATAAAATTACAAAGTTTGCAGTGCTTCTTCTAAATTTTTTGTGTTCTCAAAAAATGATAAAAGTTTATTTAAAACATTATCAACAATTGAATCCGGACATGATGCCCCGCTTGTGACTGCAATTCTTATTTTATCTTTATCTGGAATATAATTTTCTGTTTCAATTTCTTGATGAAGATGGATATCGTAATGAGAAATTTTTTTATTGGAAATTATTTTTGAATCATCAGAAATTAGAAATGTTCTGAACTTTTGTTCAAGCAATTCAGCAAGATGCGATGTATTTGAGCTGTTGTAACCTCCAACTACTATTGCAAAATCAACATCTTCTTTTGTTAAAGCTAATGTAGCAGATTGATTGTCGTTTGTTGCATAACAGAGTGTATCGCGTGTATCTGCAAAGTGTTCTTTCAAATTTTCTAAACCAAATTTTTTTATCATTGTATCTTTCAGTAAATCGGCAATTGCCTGTGTTTCGCTTGCCAGCATTGTTGTTTGATTAACTACCCCAATTCTATTTAAATCTTTTTGCACATTAAAATTAGGAGAATATTTCCCATCGAAGAAAGAATAAAATTCCTCTTCGGATTTAAGACCTAAGATAATTTCAGATAAAAATTTTGCTTCCTCAATATTTCTTATAATCACAGAAGGTGAGTTTTGTATAGTGTGCGAAAATGTTGCTCTTGTCTCTTCATGCTTTGCTTTGCCGTGAATAATGATTGTATAATTTTGTTTGCCCAATGCTTCTGCACGATTCCATACTTTTTCTACAAAAGGACAGGTTGTGTTGTAACTTAGTGTATCTATTCCTTTTTTTTTAAGCAGATTTTCTATTTCAATTGTAGTTCCAAATGCTGGAATAATAACTATATCATCAGAATTAATTTCATCCCAATCGACAAAATGATTTCCGTAATTATCCATAATAAATTGAATGCCGCGACTTCTTAAATCCTGATTAACATGAGGATTATGAATCATTTCACTTAATAGGAAAATTCTTTTACCAGGATTATTTTCTATTGTTTTGTAAGCAATTTCAATAGCGTTTTCAACACCGTAACAAAATCCAAAATGTCTTGCAATCAAAAACTCTATTGGACCAAAATCTAATTTTGTTGGAGTAAAATCTTTTTTTCGCTGGTCTTCGAGTTTTCTAATTTCTTTGATGCGTGATATAATTGGACTGCGGTAAAATTCTGGTATATCAAATTTTTTCATTGTTCTGATTTTTCAAAATTTATTTTATCTTTTCACGAATCTGTTTTTCAAACATGTCTATTTCTATTTGTCGATTTTGAAAATCTTCATCATTTCTTCCTGCTTCGCGGCAACGCTCAATCATTTTCAATGCTTCAATAAAATTATTTTTCCTTGCATACAATTTTGCTTTTGTGAAATAACAATTAAAATTTTTCGACATAGAAAGAGCTTTATCAATCCATTGAAATGCCTCATCCAAAAACACTTCATGTTCTGCAGCATAATTTGCAGCAACAACATATATCTGCCAGTTATCTTCTTTAGCATTTGCAATCGCTTCTTTTATTTTTGAATAAACCTGCTTTGTAAGTTCAACTTCAACATTGAATGATATTTGTAAATTTTCCCAATTCATAACAACACTGCATGATGAGTCGGTTAATTCAGGAATTGTAAATAAAAGTCTTTCTGTAAATGGTGCACTTTGTGGTTTTACTTTGAAGCGAAGTAAATCTTGTTCTGGGAAATAATTTATTCCCCATGTTAATGCTTTGTTAATAATTACAGTCCATTCATTTTCTTCTGGAATTGTATATAGTGAGTAGATTCCTGCTGGAATTTTATTTCCTTCAATGATTACATCTGTAGTAAATTGAATTCTTGTTGATTCGTTAGCACCGGTTCTCCAGACTTTATTGTAAGGAACAAGTCCGCCCCAAATTTTTCTTCCTTTTACTCCGGGTCTTGAATATTCAATTGAAATTACAGTATAGCCGATAGTTTGAGATACAGATGCTTTTGGACTTAAACGCGGTAAATCTATTTGAGCAAAGAGTGTGGTTGCAATCAATAAAAAAAATATGAACAAAGAATTAATTTTCATTTTATGCCTCACAAAATTTTTTTCATTTTTATCTACAAGATGAAGAGATTTTCTAATAAAAACGATTATGATGAATTATTAGTTCTAAAATACTAATTCAAAAATAACAATTAAGAATCTAATTATAATTTTTATCAGATTTACTCATCTTTGTGGAACAGGAAAAACCGGCAAACTTTCGTGTCCTTCTTCATCTACAGATTGAACGGCAAAGAAATAATTATCTTTTGAATAAGGCAGAAGAATGCTTGTATCTTTCACAAAAAATTTTTTCTCCCAAAATGGCTGAAATGTTTCTCTCATTAAAACATAATAACCATAAGGCTTTTTACCTTTTGAAGGTAATGACCATTGAAGTTTAGTTTTATTAGTTAATTCTTTTACATCTATAATAACATTTTCAGGTGAAGAAGGTGCTAATGCTAAATTAGCAAGAATAGCACAATTGATGGCTGTAATTTTACGAGCATATTCAAAATCGATGAATTCAGGCAAATCACCGTATTGCTTGCCGTTTTCAATTCTCACATTTTGATGCTGATGGTCATAATTTTCATTCATTTCACAAAAACGAACTGCTGCATAGCCGAGACGATTGAATGGAGTATGGTCTCCACCGCGCAAAAATCTGTCACTTCTAAAAATTAATTTAACTTGAATTTGGTCAACATAACGCTCGCCAATTTCTTTGATGTATCTTGCTAATTGTCTTGATTTTCCATCGTATTCAGAACCAGATAATTTTCTTATTCTTTCATCTTCAGGAGATTCACTTGTGGGAATGTTTTCACTAAATACTCGAACATGAATATTATCTCTTAATAATGTTTCGCTTGAAAGTGTATTTCCTATCATATCATTATTTAACATTGCAATTAAATTACAATTTTGTATTCCAGTAATTTTATTTTCTTTTACTCTTTTTGCTAAATGTGTTGAGCCATATAATCCTTGTTCTTCACCAGAGAAAGCTACAAAAATTATAGTAGCTGGAAATTCTCTTTTAGACATAACTCTTGCAAGCTCCATTACAGCTGCAACACCAGACAAATCATCATTTGCCCCTGGCGCATCAATTACACTATCCATAATATCTTCTGCTCTTGAATCAAAATGAGCACCAACTATGAATACTCTATCATCATTTGAATCTGTTCCTTTTAAGATTGCCATCACATTCATAAGATTTACTTTTCGATTAATTCTTCTTCCATCTGGTTCAACTTCAAAGTAGTCAATTTCAGTTATCAATCGTCCATTTGCATATTTTGCATATTCATCAAATTGTGATTTAATCCATCTTGCTGCAGCCCCAATTCCAACTTTGTCATCATTTTGTTTACTCAAAGAGTGTCGTGTTTTAAAAGAAACAAGTGTTCTTACAATCCTTTCAAGATTTTCGGAAGAAATCTCGTTTATCATTTCAGAAATTTTATTATCCCTTCCCTGAATTACTGTTTGTGCTCTGTAATTTATTATAGGTAAAAGTAAGATTAATGAAAAGAAAATTTTCATTGCCCTATTCATGATTATTTCCTTTTGTTTTTAATTTGCTTTATAATAAACTTTACCATCAATGATTGTATATAAAATTCTTGTTGATAAAATTTCTTCATCAGCACAATTCAATAAATCATTAGAAAGAACAACAATATCAGCATATTTTCCCTTAGTTATTGTTCCTAATAAATTTTCTTGAAAAGATGCAATTGCACCATTGACAGTGTAAGATTTTAAAGCTTCGAGTCTTGTCATTTTTTGTTCTGGATAAAAATAATTTCCATCATTTGTTTTTCTTGTTACACTTGCATAAAAGTTTTTAATCGGGTTAATCTCTTCTACTGGAGCATCTGTTCCATTGCAAATGATAGTTCCGTTATTAATTAATTTACGCCAGACGTAGGCACCTTCTTTGGCTCGTTTTTCTCCAAGTCTTTCTATTACAAATGGAGCATCTGAAGTACAATGAATTCCCTGCATTGCTGCAATAACACCAAGTTGAGAAAATTTTTTTACATCTTCATTTGATAAATGCTGAGCATGTTCAATTCTCCATCTTAAATTTTTTTTATCAGGATATTTTTTAAAAATCTTTTCATAAAGATTTAGTACTTCATGATTTCCTCTATCACCAATTGCATGAATACAAATTTGAAATCCATTATTAATTGCAAGTTCACAAATTTCTTCTAAGTCTTTAACTGGTGTTACATTTGAGCCGTAATGATTTTTCAAATCTGAATAAGGTTCAAGCAGCCATGCACCTCTTGAACCAAGCGCACCATCAACATACATTTTTATTGAACGAACTGTAAGATGATTATCTCCATAGCTGATAATTCTATAATTCTGCAATCTGGAGCTTTTCAATTTTTGAACTGGCTCGTTTATCATTACATATAAACGAACGGGAATTTTTGAAGAATCAACAAGTTGTTTTAACAGGTTAATAATTTCAAAACTTTCTCCAGCATCATGAAAAGATGTAATTCCATTTTTTATGCATTCATCTGCTGCAAGTATTATTTTCTTTTTATAATCAAGATAAATTTCTTTTTTTGACCTTTTGTTTAAGTATTCTTCATAGATTTTTGTAATTAAATTTTCTGCATTTTCTTCAAATATGCCGATTGGGTTTCCATCATTATCTCGAACAATTGTTCCTCCATCGGGATTTTTTGTATTCTTATTGACTCCAGCTAGTTCCATTGCTTTTGCATTAGCAAGTATTGCATGTCCACTTGCATGATATAAAAGAACAGGATTATTTGGTGTAGCTTTACTCAATTTATTATGAACAGGATAGCCATTTACATTTGGTTGAGGAATATTTTGAAATTTTTCCTGATGCCATCCTCTTCCAATTATCCATTCACCAGGTTTTACATTTTTAGCTGCATATGAAATTTTTGTTACAATCTCATCCCAGCTTTTAGCGTTTCTTAAATCAATGTTAATTAATGATTCGCCCAATCCAATTAAATGAGCATGACTTTCTATAAAACCAGGGATAACAAATTTACCATTAAGGTCAATCACTTCGGTTGAATCACCAATTAAATTTTCTATTTCATCATTAGAACCAACAAACAATATTTTATTTTCTTTAATAGCTACTGCTTCTGCATACATTTTTGAATCATCCATTGTAACAACATTTCCATTGATTAGAACTAAGTCTGCTTGTTCATCCATGATTTTATTCTCACATTTTATTAAGAAAAATGACAACAAAATAATTGTTAAGAAATGAATTGATTTCATATTTTATCTCTCAGCTCATATTTAATATGTGATAATTTTTAATCAATAGAAAATCCAATTTTTTTAGTCGATTTTTGTGGTGGGGAGATTAGTTGGTTGATAACCTGAATTATTTGAATTATCTGTTCATCATGTTCTTTAAGCTTTGCTTCAAGTTCTTTTAGTTTTTCAAGAACCTTTTCGTGAGATGAAATAATTTCTCTCAATTTTACAAATGCTCGCATGATTAAAATATTTACCTCAATTGCTCTTTCGCTGTTTAATACAGAAGAAAGCATCGCTACACCTTGTTCTGTAAATGCAAAAGGTAAATGTCGTAAGCCCTTAATATCTGATTTGGACATCACAATTTGTGACCTCCATTTCATGAATTCTTCTTTCGTGAGTTGAAACATAAAATCTTCTGGAAATCTTTTAATGTTTCTTCGGACAGCTTGTTTTAATGCCCGAGTTTCAACACCATACAAAGCGGCTAAATCTCTGTCTAAAATTACTTTTTGATTTCTTATAACAAGAATTTTATTAATGATACTGTCAATGGGGATTAATGAGTTGTTCGACTTTTTCGTTTTCATTTTTTCCCTCAAGATATTTTTTGAAAGGCAATCCAACTTTTCAAAAATTATTTTCGATTAACGAGTATTACACCAATAATAATAACAATTCCACTAAACAAAGTAAAAAAAGAAATTTCTTCTTTAAGAAATATCCATGCTGTAAAAACAGTAACAAAAGGTTCAATGTAAAGAAATGCCCCCACTTTTGATGATTCCATTTCACTCATTGCCTGAGCCCAGAGCACATAAGCTAAACCAGAACAAAAAATTCCTAAAAAGATTAACGCAGACCAGCTTATTGCTGAAAGATGAAAAAGTGAATTAATATTTTTTGAATTAATTGTAAAAGGAACAAGAATGATGGACATCATTAAGAATAAATAAAGAATTGTCATCAATGGAGAATAATGAACAGAAATTTTTTTATTAACAAAAGAATAAATACTCCATGTAAATGAACTTGCAAGAATTAGAAAATCTCCTTTGTTAGAAATAAAATCTATTGAAGAAATATTCCCTTTGCTTATCAATAAAATTAATCCAGTAAAAGAAATCAAAATTCCAATTAATTGAGTAGATGTTATTTTTTCTTTGAAGAAGATTATTCCAAGAATTGTCATAAACACAGGAGTAATGCCAATTATCCAGCCAGTGTTAGATGCGGTTGTATGTTTCAAACCATTAAGTTGAATCCATAGATGGAATGTTGCAATTAAAGAAAGAATAAAAATATAAGTGTGATCGTGAAGATTAATTGCAAAGCTTTTCTTTTGTTGAATTGCAATAACAGATAAGAATAAAACTGCAAGAATCTGTCTGATTAAAATTATTAAAAGTGGCTCAAGCTCGTTTAATAAAAATTTTGTGGCTATAAAAGACCCACCCCAGATAACAACAGAAGTTAATGGTTTTAATGCACTTTTATAACTTTTTGAATTCATATTTAATCAAAAATAAATTAAATGGCTTGTAAAAAAGCAAAGTATGGAAATAAAAAACAAGCTTTGATTTATGCTGAATATTTTAATTGAGAGACTGAATTTTTGGTGGTAAAAATTTTTTGAATTAAGATATGTTATTGACAATAATGTGAATGATATAATTTTTCATAACAAGAAAGACCATCATTTTAGAAGTAATTACAAGCTTAAACGCACTAAACTTTCTTGTAATTCGTAGGATGATCTTTGTTATACTTTAAAAATACTTCAAATAGTTTTGATGCAAATTTTTACTTTCTCTTAATGATATTTTAATGTGCTTCCTCCAATGAATTCTCTGAGCACTGAATCGCCTGGAATTGGTGAATCATCTTCTACAGGTTCAACTGATTCAAGCATTTTTCTTACTCTTGCTGCTCTTTCATATGCATCTTCTCTCAAGGGGTCGCCCTGATATTTATTTTCCCATTCTCTGAAATGTTCTAATAGTTTTGGACGATAAAGCGGTACCTCATAAGACATTGCTGTATTTATGATGTAATCAGCAGTATTGCAGTAAGGTAAAATATTCCTCTTCTCAGATGAACGAACATAATGCCAATGAAGTAGAGTTTGTTCTGGATTATATGCACGATGAACTGAATCTCTTAACATTCTGCGGATTAATCTTAAGTCTGTCCACCTAATGTATTTTCCATCTGGCATTTTCATCTGAAGTAGTGGTTCGAGATAAAGCTTAAATTTCTGTGCTGATGGAATTTCTTTGCTGAATTCTGGATATAATCCATGCAGACTGTCAATCAACAGTATTTCATCTTTTTCTATTTTGAGAGGGGTTCTGTCTAAATATCTTTTTCCTTCTTTGAAATCGTAATAAGGAATTTTTACTTCTTCGCCATTAGCTAATTTTTTTAGATGTTCATTTATTAGTTCAAGGTCTAATGCTTGAGGTGTTTCAAAATCATAATCACCGAATTCATCTTTTGGATGAAGTTCTAAATCAAAGAAATAATTATCAACAATTAAAGGGACAAACTTCATTCCCATTTTATTTAATCTTTGCTCAAGTTTTAATGTTGTAGTAGTTTTACCTGAAGAAGAAGGTCCGCTGACCATAACCATTTTTAATTCTTTGCTTCTTTCTTTAATTATTTCAGCAGCAGTATCGAGCTGAGTTTCATAAGCAGTTTCTGATTCATGAACAATTTGTGGAAATTCTCCTTTTCTAATTCTTTCGTTAAGAGCTTCAACTGTATGAAGATTATGAGATACAGCCCAGTCAAGTGAATTCCAAACTTTAGCCCAGGGAATAAATTCAGACGGTCTTGATAAATGTCGTGATTCTGCTCTTCTTCTTCTTGCTGCTTCTTCTCTATACAAAATAAATTCTTTAGCTACTTTGGCATGACCATTTTCAATCAACACTTTTTCAACCATATCTTGAATTTCTTCAACATGTGGTTTATAACCTTCTTCATATTTTTCTTCCAGTAAAGCAATGACCTGCTTTGCTAATTCTTCTGCGCGTTCTCTGTCGCGTCCACCCACAGCCACAGCTGCTCTGTAAATTACATTTACAATTCTTTCAGGATTGAATGGAACAATTGCCCCACTTCGTTTAATTACGTATTTGAATTTTCCCATTTTATTGCTCTTTTTTATTTACAAAAATAAGCAATTGAAATTGCGTTCTAAAATCAAGATTTAATTCATCTCTCTTTACTTCTTTGGATAACCTACTGTTTGTGCTAATATAACTTTTTGGTTCGAATTTAATTTCAATGCTTCAGGAAGTTTTTCTTTGTTTACCATTCCTCTTACAACACAAGCAAGTCCTTCAGATGCACAATACAAATAAACATTTTGAGCAATGAACCCACAATCTGCAGCTACAAATATTAATTTATCATCTTCATTTACTCGAGAAACTCTTGAAAAATCTGCAACATAAACTAAATTGAGTGGAGCAGTTTTAACAAAATCCTGAACCCCGCAATACTCTCTTATATCTTCTTTTGTTATAAGTTTGAGTTCATTATCTTTTGCATTGTAAAGATATGCACCATTTTTAAGTACAACATAAATATCATATTCCTGCCAATTCATTGCAGATGGAACAGTTCTTTTGCCGCTTTCAGGACGATTAATGCCGTAAGCTGCCCAAAGCAAATTTGATAATTCTTGAAGTGACAATTCTTTTGTCTCAAAATTTCTTGTTGAAGCGCGAAGTTTTAATGCTTGCATTAATGGTTTGCCAATTTCTGTTTGAGGTGCAGGAAGTTTAATTACATCAGTTTCTTGAGCTGTTAAAAATGATAGATTGATAAATAAAATAGTTATTGCAATAAAAATTTTTTTCATAATTACCTCCATAATTTATTTGATGCTTTTTATATATGTTGATTTAGAGGCAATCATTTTTTTGATTTTGAAATTTTCAAACCATTCCATTGCGCTTATTATGCTTGGTATTGCCGAGCTTGTATGAGTTCCATTTTTAATTGTAACAAGTTCTACATTTGCACCATGCGAGTTAAAATAATTTTGGGCTTTAAGAGAATTTTCATAAGGCACAAATTCATCTGCATCACCATGAAATAATTTTGTTGGCGAGGCAGGCACAAAATTTATAAGACTGTTTTCTTTAAGCGCAGCTGTGAAATCTTTTTCGCTTCCATCAAGAAAAGAATTTAAAAATTTTTGATTGAATAATTTTGTTAAGTCATTTGTCAGCTCAGCATTAATTTCAGATGTTGTTCTGGTGCCATCAAATAATTGTGATATTTTTTCTGCATATGGAGAATTAAAAATAGAGTCGATTTTATTCCAGCCATAAATTTCATTATAAGCTTTGATTAAGAAAGCAAGAAAAGATGGCTGAGTATAAAATTTATTTTTTAGAATTAATTGAGCTGTAAGATAAAGGTCGTATGCTCCAGCCATTGGTGCAGACGCAGTAATGTTAATTTCACTTCTATAATTTTTTTCAATTTCTCTTTGAGCCGCGAGTGTTACATATCCGCCTTCAGAATATCCAATCAAAAACACCTGTCCATTTAGTTTTATACCGAGAATTTGTGCAGCTATTCTTGATGTCTTAATAAAATCAATTACAGCATCTGCAGAAGATTTTGCATGATGATAAGGATGAATAATGTTTGATTCACCAAGTCCAAGATAATCAGGAACAATTGTAAAATAACCAGCGGCAGCCCCTGCAATTCCTTCAATTGCATAATATGGATTTACTGAACCGACATTGCTTCTTTTGGCTTGAGTTCCATGATGAACACTCAGCATTGATAAATTATCAATTCCTTTTGGGATAAAAATTGAACCAGATGCTTTAACAATTCTGCCTTGAGGACTTAAGGTTGTGTAAATAATTTTATAAACATCAACATCATAAATAAATTTGGTTTTTAATGATTCATCAATGTTAAATCCTGCAGTAAGTGTTTTTAGATTATCTGCTTTAACACTGCTTAAAAATTCATAACTAATTAGTTCTGCACGTTGAATAAAAACAGGTTCAACTGGAAAATCATGTTCGCATGAAACGAAAAAGATAAGAAGCAGAAAGAAGATTAATATTTTTTTAATAAGATTTATCATTTTTTGTTAAAGTGTAACATTAAAAATTCATACAAACTTGAAGGCATACATCCAATTAATTTAGATGAAATTACAGTTGGCAGAGGAAATTGAATTATTCTTTTTTCTTTTTTGATGCCCTTTAAAATTATATCTGCAGCTTTTTCTGCAGACATTAAGAAAGGCATCTTAAATTCATTTTTGTCTGTCATAGGAGTTTTTACAAAACCAGGTTTAATGGTTATAACTTTTATTCCATGAGGTTTTAATTCTACTCTTAAACCCTCAAGAAAAATTGTTGCGGCTGCTTTGCTTGCACAGTAAAATCCGCTTTTAGAATATCCTCGATTATCAGCAAGACTCGAAACTCCTGCAATTATTCCATTTTTTCGTCTTAAGAAATCAGGAATCAAATTTTCAATCCAATAGATTAGACCAAAAAAATTTACTCCAAATGTTTCTTCTGCAAATTCTGAATTAAAGTTTTCAAGATTCATTCTGTAACCTACGCCGGCATTTAATATTGCAAGGTCAATTTCACCAATCTCTTTTTTAATTATTTCATAAGTGCTTTTAACTTCTTCTTTATTGCTTACATCGCACTTAAAAGGGAATATATCAGCAAAATACTTTTGTTCATCTCTAAATTTTTCGAGCAAATCCAATCGCCTCGCACACAAAATTAATTTACAGTTTTCTTTCGATAACTTTTCTGTTAATGCTTTTCCTATTCCAGAAGATGCTCCTGTTAAAAGAATTGTTTTACCTGTAAATTCCATAACCCTGAAATTTTTAATGTAAATTTATCTTTTACTTTTGAATTACACTAATCTGTATTTGCATTGAGAGTGCTATTTTTTCTATATTTTTTTAAAGAGAGAACAAAAATTCGTATCTTTTGAAAAAATAAAAGAGAATTATGGACATAGATTTTATAGAAGTAGAAAATGTTATGGTGAACTCAGAAATTTGGGAAACCAATTTTGAATGTGATTTATCAAAATGCAAAGGTGCATGCTGCACTATAGAAAGCCGTTATGGTGCACCATTAAAAGAAGAGGAAATAGAAATTATCAATAAATTGCTTCCAATAATAAAAGAATATTTACCCGATGAACATAAAAAAGAAATTGAAAAAAATGGTTTCTGGTTTAAAGTTTATGATGAAATAATGACAAGAAGCATTAACGATAGAGCCTGTGTATTTGTAACTTATGAAGGTGATGTTGCAAAGTGTGCAATTGAAAAAGCTTATAATGATGGAAAGATTGATTTTATCAAACCTATTTCCTGTCATTTATTTCCAATAAGGGTTTCTAAATTTGGGGGGCATGTTTTAAGATTTGAAAAGTATTCTGAATGCCAGCCCGCACTTGAAAAAGGGAATAAAACTTCAACAACTATATTTAATTTTTGCAAAAGTGCACTTGAACGGGCATTCGGAAAAGATTGGGTTTTGAAAACAAAAAAGGTAATCGGGTAAACTATGTTATCGTTACAACAAAAAATAGCATTACAACAAAAACTTTCACCACAGCAGATTCAGTATCAAAAATTACTTCAGTTAAATACATTAGCTTTAGAACAAAGAATTAAAACCGAACTCGAGTTGAACCCGATACTTGAAGAAACTTTGGAAGAAGAAGTATCGCTGGAACAACTCGAAGAAGAAACAGACAATCAGGAAGAAATTACTCTTGATGATGAAGAAGAGGAAACATACAACAGCAAAGAAGATGAATTCGATTTAGAAGATTTTATGAATGATGCTGAATATGAGTATGAATTTGACAGATTGAACAGAAGCCAGGATGAAGAAAAATTTTATCCAGTTGCACCACAAAGAAAATCTTTGAGAGACAGCTTAATTGATCAGCTTCATATGCTCGATTTATCAGAAGAGGAAATGATTCTTGGAGAAAATATTATTGGTGCTCTCGATAAAGATGGATACTTCAAAGAGGACCTTGAAAAATTTGTGAACGATTTAAAATTATTTGAAGGAATTGATGTAGATGTAAAAAAAGCAGAAAAAGTCTTAAGCTTAATTCAAACACTTGACCCGCCGGGACTCGGTGCAAGAAATCTTCAGGAATGTCTTTTAGTTCAAATAAGAAATTCCTCTTTTGACCCTTATTATTCATACATAGCTGAAAAAATTCTTGAAAAACATTTTGATGATTTTGTAAATAAGAGATTTGATAACATTCAGAAAAATCTTAATCTCTCAAAAGAAACTCTGAAAACTGCAATAAGTATTATTCAAAAATTAAATCCAAAACCAGGAGAAGGAAATATTGATGCAGAAGAAGTAAATCAAATTACTCCTGATTTTATAATTGAAAAAGTTGATGATAATTATATTGTTACTTTGAATGATAAGAATGTGCCTTCAGTAACAATCAGCAAAACTTATCTTGAAATGCTTGAATCGAACAAACGAAAAAGAAAAATATCAGAAAGAGAGAAAGAAACACATAAATTTTTACGTGAGAAATTTGAATCGGCTAAGTGGTTTATTGCTTCACTTCAACAAAGAAGACACACACTTTTGAAAATAATGCAGACAATTCTCGAAAAGCAATATGAGTTTTTTGAAAATGGTCCAAAGTATTTGAAGCCAATGATATACAAAGACATTGCAGATGAAGTTGGAATGGATATTTCAACAATAAGCCGTGTTGTAAATGGAAAGTATGTTCAAAGTCCACAAGGTATTCATGAATTAAAATATTTCTTCAGTGAAGGACTTTCTACAGACAGCGGAGATGAAATTTCCAACAAACACATTAAAGAATTGATTAAAGAAATTTGTGAAAACGAACCCAAAGATAATCCATACAGTGATGATAAAATTGCAAGCATACTTCAGGAAAAAGGAATTCATATTGCAAGGAGAACTGTTGCTAAGTATAGAGAACAACTAAAAATTCCTATTGCCCGGCTGCGCAAAAAATTATGATTGTAGATATTTTCTTAATTGTTCTTTTATTCTCAATTTTTGCTTTCTCTCATACTTTTCTTGCTTCAAGCAGAATAAAAAGTGAGCTGATTAAAAACATTGGAGAAAAAATTGCTTTCTATCGATTCTTCTATAATTTTATTTCTATCATTCTGTTTCTTGTTTTTTATTTCCTTTCTCCCAAACCCCACATATTAATTTATGACTTACATTATCCTTTTGATATTGTTACATTTGTAGCTCAAGTTATTTCTTTTGCAGGATTAATCTGGTCATTAAAAGGAATTGACCTGAAAGAATTTGCAGGAATATCTCAGATAATAAGATTTTTGAAAAACGAATATAAAATTGAAGACGCCGATGCAAAAGAATCTTTTAGAATAAATGGAGCTGGTAAGTATGTTCGTCATCCAGTTTATTTTTTCTCGATTTTATTTTTAGGATTAAGACCATCAATGGATTTATTCTATTTTGTTACTTTCATTTGTGTTGTAATTTATTTTTATATTGGTTCAATTTATGAAGAAAAGAAATTAGCAGAAAAATTTGGAATTGCATATTTAGAATATCAAAAACATGTTCCAAGATTATTTCCATACAAAATATTTTTCAAAAAAGAATCAAAAATTTTTCAGGAGAAATAAATGAAAGTTCGTTCAACAACAATAATTGGAGTTATTAAAGACGGCAAAGCTGCTTTGGGTGGTGATGGTCAGGTAACACTCGGCAATACAGTTATGAAACATAACTCTGTAAAGATTAGAAAATTATTAAATGGAAAAGTGTTATGCGGATTTGCGGGTTCTACTGCCGATGCATTTACACTGCTTGAAAGATTCGAAGAAAAACTCGAAGCCTACAGCGGAAATGTTAACAGAGCAGTTGTTGAATTGGCTAAAGACTGGAGAACTGATAAATACTTAAGAAGACTCGAAGCAATGCTTGCAGTTTTATCTCAGGAAAAAGCATTTATTGTATCAGGCACTGGAGATGTAATTGAACCAGAAGATAATATCGTTGCTATCGGAAGCGGTGGAATGTATGCTCTTGCAGCTGCAAAGATGCTGAAAAAATACAGCAACTTATCAGCAAAGGAAATTGTAGAAGAGGCACTTAAAACTGCAGCAGAAATTTGTATTTACACAAATGACAGAATAACAGTTGAAGTTATTGAATAAAAAGTTTGGAGAAATTTTATGAACAACAATTTAATGAAACAACTTACTCCTTCACAAATTGTTAAAGAACTCGATAAATATATAATTGGACAGGACGAAGCAAAAAGAGCAGTTGCAATTGCTTTGAGAAACAGATGGCGCCGTCAAAAAGTTGAAGAAAGTATTAAAGAAGAAATAATGCCAAATAATATTATTCTCATCGGTCCTACTGGAGTTGGAAAAACAGAAATTGCAAGAAGACTTGCAAAACTTGCCGGTGCTCCATTCGTTAAAGTTGAAGCTTCAAAATATACTGAGGTTGGTTATGTGGGACGTGATGTTGAATCAATGATTCGTGATTTAACAGAAATTGCAGTCAACATGGTTCGCTCTGAAAAAACCCTTGAAGTTAAAGAAAAAGCAGAAAGATTGGCAGAAGAAAAAATTCTCGATTATTTAATTCCTCCTATTAAAAAATCTGTTAAAGTTGAAGATGAAAATGGAGAAAGTGAAGAAGCTCGAAATGAAAGAACAAGAGAATGGATGAGAGAAAAATTACGCAAAGGTGAACTTGATGAAAGAATGATAGAATTTGATGTTTCAACTCCAGCTTTTGGAATGCAGGTGCTCGGTCCAATGGGAATGGATGATATTACAATGAATCTTCAGGATATGTTAAGCAGCATGATTCCAAAAAAGAAAAAGAAAAGAAAAACTACAATCAAAGAAGCACGACAAATTCTTGCACAGGAAGAAGCAGAAAAATTAATTGATATGGAAGCTGTTCAAAGAGAAGCTATTCAGCGTGTTCAAGAATCTGGAATTGTCTTCATCGATGAAATAGATAAAATTGCAGGAAGCAAAAGCACTCAAGGTCCTGATGTTTCCCGTGAAGGCGTTCAAAGAGATTTGCTTCCAATTGTTGAAGGTTCTACAGTTAATACAAAATATGGTCCTGTAAAAACAGAACACATTTTATTCATTGCATCAGGTGCATTCCATGTTTCAAAACCATCAGATTTAATTCCAGAACTTCAGGGCAGATTTCCAATTCGAGTTGAACTAAAAAGTTTGACCGAAGAAGATTTTATCAAAATTCTTACATTGCCAGAAAATGCTTTGCTCAAACAATATGCTGCACTGCTTCAAACAGAAGGAGTTCAAATTGAATTTACAGATGATGCAATAAAAGAAATTGCAAGAACTGCAGCAATCGTGAATGAACAGGTGGAAAATATTGGTGCAAGAAGACTTCATACAATCTTAACAACATTATTGGAAGATATTTTATTTGATGTGCCAGATAAAATGCCAGAATCAACAATTAAAATTACAGGAGAAATGGTTAAGCAGAAATTAGATAAAATTGTTAAGAACAGAGACCTCAGCAAATATATCCTTTAATAGTTTTTAAGAGAAATGATATGCGAATAAATAAATTCTTTTATTTACTGCTCATATTATTTTTATCCATTTCATGCAACTCATCTGATCCTGCAATAAAAATCATCAATCTTGATGCAGCTAAAAATGCTGTTCAAAATTATTATGAATCTGGTCTTTATGATTATGAATGTTCTAAAATTATTGATGATGCTATAAAGCATATAAATAAGATTAATACAAATGAACATTCTGCAGTTGTTTTTGATATTGATGAAACTGCACTATCGAATTATGAACACACAAAATCTATTGGATTTGGATTTGTAATGCAATTATGGAACAACTGGATTAAAGAAGGCAAAGCAAAAGCAATTAAAGAAACTAAAAGATTTTATGATTTCCTTATTTCAAAAAATATTCGTGTAATTTTTATTTCCGGCAGATATGAAGAATTAAGAGATGCAACAATAAAAAATTTGATTGAGCAAGGTTATACAAAATTCGATACTGTAATAACAAGAACAAAAGAAGAACATAATATTCCTGCTGCAGAATTTAAAGCAAAGAAAAGAGAAGAACTTGTTAAAAAGGGTTATGAAATTATTGCAAACATTGGCGATCAATGGAGTGATTTGGTTGGAGGGAATTCGGGTTACAAAATTAAACTACCAAATTATTTGTATTTGATTGATTAATGAGCGAAAACCTCATTTCAAATCAAGGGATTAAAATTATGAAAAAGAATTTATTGAAATTATTTCTGCTCTTAATTTTTCAAAATTACTATGCTCAGATTGATAAACCTTATGAAGTTGGCACCTGGTTTAATTTCTGTTCTGCTGCTGTAACTTATACATTTGATGATAACTGTTCTAATCAGTTGTTAAAAGTCGTTCCAATGTTTGATGAATTTGGTTATAAGTTAACATTGTTTACAGTTACAAACTGGGGACCAAATTGGACTGGATTACAAAAAGCTGCTGCAAATGGTCATGAAATAGCAAGTCACACTGTAACTCACACTTCGTTAAGCGGATTGTCTGATGAAAAGCAGAATACTGAATTATCTAATTCACAAGCAGCAATAAATTCAAGAATTACAAATCAGAAGTGTATTACATTTGCTTATCCATATTGTCAAACTGGAAATTATTCACTTGTAAGCAAATACTACATTGCAGCAAGAGGTTGTCAAGGATATGTAGAAAGCAGCACACCTTCTAATATTTACAATATCAGTTCAATAATCTGTGGGTCGGAAGGTTCTGTTAAACGAGTATCTGATTTTAATTCTAAAGCAGAAAATGCTGCAAGAACTAAAGGCTGGTGTGTTTATCTTCTTCATGGAATTGATAATGATGGAGGATATTCACCTCTTTCATCTGATACTTTAAGAAAAAGTTTAGAATACCTAAAAACAAATGAAGAAAGATTCTGGGTATCAACTTTTGCAAATGTTGTTAAATATATCAAAGAAAGAAACAGCATTCGTGTAAAAGAAATTTACAACAGTGATGATACAATTAAAGTTAGTGTAACAGATACACTCGATAATAATTTATTTAATCATGCTATCACAATACGAAGACCATTGCCAACTAACTGGCAAAATTGTGTTGTCAAGCAGAATGGTTCCGAGATTTCATACAAATTAGTTCAGATAAATTTTTCTAATTATGTGATGTTTAATCCAATCCCTGATAATGGAGAAGTGTTGTTAATTAAAAATAATGTTACAGATTTAAGAGAAGCAGCATTAACACAAAAAGTTACTACACCATATTTGTATGATAATTATCCGAATCCATTTAATCCCGAAACAATAATCAGTTATAATCTGCCCAAAGCAAGTTATGTTATATTAAAAGTTTTTGATGTGATGGGGAAAGAAATCGCAGTGTTGGTAAATGACTATAAAGAAGCAGGTAGACATGAAATAAAATTTTCTTCAGATGAATATAAACTTTCAAGTGGAATTTATTTTTATACACTTCAAGCAGGAAATCAATTTTATGTTAAGAAGATGGTGTTGATGAGATAATTCCTATAGGAAATAAAGTCTGCATTTACTTTGTAATTTCAAGATAAACTTCGTATCTAACTTTAGCTCTGATTCTTGGATCACGTATGCCGTCCAAATTCATTTCAATTATTTCTTCAGTTTTTCTTTTTAATTCTTCAAGTTCGGGGAGTATTTGTTTCAAGTATTCTAAATCTTTTGGGACAAAAATTTCATCCATTCCAATATCAGCAAAAACTTGTATATAACGTGCTTCTTCTTCTGAATTGCATTCTATAATTTCATTATCAAGAATAATTTTCCAGCCAAATAAATCTTTTTCGATCTTTATTTTATTTGCATTAATCGGAATTACTCTCTTAATTCTTAAATTTTCAGGTAAAGAGAGTATTTTTTCTCTATAGAATTGTCCTATCTTTTTCATCTTTTACATCTCCTCAATTTGATTAACAATAGAATTCTTTAGTTGCTCTATATCAATCTCAAGTTTAGTGTTATTTTTATTTTCACTGTTTTTAGCTTTTTCAATTCTTGATTTAACCAAATCTACTACTGCACGATAAACTTCGAGTTGTTCACTATCAGATAATCCAAGAATTTCTTCCATAATTATTTTGTCTAATTCTCTTCTTTCAATTTTGATTTTATCAAGTGTAATTTCTTCAGGGTTGGGAGCTATTTCTACAAAAATTGATTCTGCATTACTTTTGCATAAGTTATTAAATTTTTCCGTAAGATTCTTTTTAATTTTTGTTGAAATTACTTTGGGGTTTGGTATCAATAAATTCTGAACAACAATTACATCAATATCTGCAATTGCCTGTGAACCAGTTAGTTGCCTGCATGTAAATTCAATGAAGAATCTTGTTAATGTTGAATTAAGAAGAGCAGCAAGAAGCAATTTTTCATTAGATTTTTTTGGAATTATGCCGTAGAGTTTTTTATCTTCAAATACATTATCATTTAAGAATACAGGCATTCTTTCACCCACCTTTGCAGGAAATATTAAAGGGGCATATTCCCATCCGATACCTAAACTATACCACGGATGCGGACTGCGTGAAGCACATGTTGGTCTTTTATGATAATTCTGTTTTTCTCCCCAATTTATGTACTTGAGCAAATTTGTTCCTGTTAATTTCTCTTTTGGTTTGTTGCAAATAATCACTTTATACTTTAATGCTTCTTTATCAATCTTGTATCCTTTTATTTCTTTTAATGAAAAAATTACAGGTTGCAAAAATTTTTTTTCTATTCCTCTTTGTTTTATTTCTTCATCTGTAAGATAGAAAAATTCATTTGCACCAGTCTTTATACCAAATCTTATATTCGCAAAATTTTTTAATGGTGCAAATTTTTCTTTTCCTTTTTTTAGAATTTTAAAAAGAATTTCCGGAGCTCTAATATATTTTCCCCATTTTGCCCCAACAAATTTTTTTTCTTCTTTATCATAACCTTCTTTCCACAGTTCACGCTGAGTTATTGGAAAAATTCTCAATTCATCATTTTCGTAAAAGTGATTATGAGCAAGGATTGTTCTTTTGAGTTTATCAATTGCATTAATTCTTTCAATTTGTTTTTCCCACATATCATTTGCGGGGGGAATAAAATTTCTTAAAGGTTTTTTTAGATACACAAAGCGAACAATGTTTTCATTTCGTTCTTTTTCGTTGTTACATTTTTGCAGAATTACAATGCAAGTATTTACATCAGCATCTTCAAACCATCGTTCGACTTTCGATTCAATAATTGAAATGATTTTATAATTTTTAAGAAAGAATTCTTGTAAGCCTTTTCCATATTCTACATCGAGCCATGAATTGGAAACAATAAATCCAAAGTATCCTCCCTCTCTTAAAAATTTTGTACCATGAACAAAAAAGTAAGCGTGAATTCCTGCTCGTTTGCTTATATCAGCAATTTTATTGTTTCCGATAGATAGAGCACTTTCAATTAATTTTTCTTTTTCAGTTCCGATATCAGGTATTTCTTCCTGTCTTGTGTAAGGAGGATTACCAACAATAGCATCAAACCAACGGGGATAAATAATATCTCTATCGTGTAAAGTAAGTGTTTTGGCTTTAGAATTACGCCATTTTTCTAAATCAAAACCTTCACTGCCAGCTTTGAGATTAAAAAAATCATCGTGTATTATATTTGGATAATTTTTGTCAGAAGCAAGGTCGTTTATTGCAAGGTTGATTGTTGCAAGATGAGCGGGGAACTTAGCAATATCAACACCCCATAAGGTTTCAAGAATTTTTTCGTGTTCTAATCTTTGATTTAATATTTTTTTGTGTTGATATGCTCTTACCAGAAAAGTTCCTGCACCACACGAAGGGTCAATAATTTTATCATTTTCATGATGTAAACAGAAATTTAATATCAAATCTACAACATCCGAGTTAGTAAAATACTGTCCCAATATATGTCTTTCTTCACCTGGTATTAAACTTTCGAATATTTTTCCAACTATGTCATAACCAAGCTTAGAGAAATCATATCTTTTTAGAACATTAACTAATTCTTTAATTTGATTAACAACTTCTTTTTCATCGGGGAAAGCAATAGTATCAATAAAATCAGTTGTAAAAATAGTTTCATAATCAATTTTTAAGACCTCATCAAAATAGTTTTGAAGAGTTTTCTTTAATAATTCACCTTTGGTAAGACTTTTAGGGATTTCAAGAGGGTCAAGCTCCTGAGGCCTTTTTGCTTGAAGGAGGTTATAAAAAAGAATTTTATTAACCAAAAGGTAAGCAGTTTGTCTTGCAGCTTTATCATAATCTTGAATTTGTTTAGTAAAACTCCAGCCTTGGTCTAAAAACCAATTTTTAAGTTTTTTATAAAATGTATGGTCTTTGTGAACCTGATCTTCAATTATGTTAGTATAGTGCTTAGAAAGAAATTTTATTTTTTCCTGTAACCTAAAGATTAAAAACTCATCGATTGCTTGCTTGGGTTCGGGTTCTTTGCCTGTGGAAACGGCAAATAGTTTTATTAAAAAATCTTCAAGAGATTTCTTAATCTTTTCACTAAATCTGGTTTGTTCAATTTCATCGAGATTTTCTATTTCAGATAAGTAATATTTTTCTATGATTTGCTCTTCTTCTGGTTTTAGTGCATTTACATTTTCTGTTTTATACCATATAAATGTTTTGAAATTTGTAATACAAAAATATTTTGCTTTTCTTTTTGTAGCTTTTTCTCGTGCAGGTTCTTTTAAGTCTTTTTCATCGAAAATATCGTAATAGGGTGGCTTGGCTTCAATAACACATAATACATTTTGACTTCTTCTCGATTCATAAATAACTGTATCAGGCATTTTTCTGTCTGTGCCTGAAGTTTCTACATCTGGCAAACCAAGGTCAATTTTATTCTTTTCAATTATCTCTCTCATCCAATGCATTAATATTGCTACTGCAGTGCGCTCAGTTTTATGAGATGAAAAGTTATATGGTGAAGGAAGAGAGATAGCAATTTCTTTTGATGTTTTTCTTTTATCTTTCATATTCAAGTTGTTTTATTACATCATTAACTATTCTTCTTGCTATTTCAAAAGCAGCAGCAAATCGAATTACTTTTACTTTTCCTATGCCTTTTATTTCAAGAAATTTTTTTAGAGGCTGGTTTGCCATTCCCTTAAATGAACCAAATTTATTAATAATTTCTTTTGCAATTTGTTCTGCTGATTTTTCTTTTGTTCCAGTCGAAATTAAAATTGCTAATAATTCAGCGTCAGTAAGTTTTTCTGCTCCAAGATGTAATAACTTACCTCCTGGATGTTTCCAATCATAATTATTTTGATTGTTTTTCATTTTTAATTAGAAAAATATTTGACTAAAAAGTAGGAAACTTCTCACCCTGATTTTTTTTGAATAATATAATGATTAATAGTTCTTGCGGTAATATAAAATCTTGCAATCAAACTGTAAATAATTTTTTTCATATTAATTATGTTTTGTGACAAGTAACTGTGTGGAGAAGTTATTTAATCAATTTCTTCAGTTTTTCAATTTCATCTCTTAGATAAGCTGCGCGTTCGAATTCAAGGTCACGTGCTGCTGCATACATTTCTTCTGTCATCTGTTCAATTAATTCCTGACGCTGCTCATTTGACATGTATTTTATTACTGGCTCTACAACTTTAAGCATTGTGGCTTCTTCTCTTTCATAATCTTTTCTTCTTACATCTGCAATCGAAGTCGATGAAAGAATTTCTTCAACACTTTTGTAGATTGTCTTTGGAGTAATGCCGTGTTTTTCATTGTATTCTTGTTGAAGTTTTCTTCTTCGATTTGTCTCTTCAATTGTTTTGCGCATCGATTCTGTAATTGTATCGGCATACATGATAACTTTTCCATTAACATTTCGAGCTGTTCTGCCTGCAGTTTGCATTAAAGATCTTTCACTTCTTAAAAATCCTTCTTTATCAGCATCAAGAATTGCAACAAGAGAAACCTCCGGCAAATCAAGTCCTTCACGGAGTAAATTTACTCCAACAAGAACATCAAAATCTCCCATTCGTAAATCACGAATTATTTCTACTCTTTCGAGTGCATCAATATCGCTGTGAATGTAACGAACTTTTATATTCAGCTTATCAAGGTAGTCTGTTAAATCTTCTGCCATTTTTTTTGTTAATGTTGTAACAAGAACTCTTTCATTTTTTTCAACTCTTTTTCTTATTTCTCCGATTAAATCATCAATTTGACCTTTAACTGGACGCACTTCAATTTCAGGGTCAATCAATCCAGTTGGACGAATAATTTGCTCAACATAAGAACCACCGCTTTTTTCAAGTTCATAATCTCCTGGAGTTGCGCTTACATAAATTACTTGATTAATCATTTCTTCAAATTCTTCGAACTTGAGAGGACGATTATCAAGTGCCGAAGGCAAACGAAATCCATATTCAACAAGTGTTTCTTTTCTTGATCTGTCTCCATTATACATTCCTCTTATTTGAGGAATTGTAACATGAGATTCATCAATAATCAGAAGATAATCTTTTGGGAAATAATCAAAAAGACAATAAGGACGAGAACCCGGTGGTCTGCCATCAAGATGTCTTGAATAATTTTCGATTCCAGAACAGTAACCAATTTCTCTCATCATTTCAATGTCGAATTTTGTTCGTTGCTCAAGTCTTTGTGCTTCAACATATTTTTCTTGTGACCAAAAATATTGCAGTCTTTCTTTTAGTTCTTCTTCAATTGATTGAATTGCGCGATTAATCTGGTCTTTGGTTGTTACAAAATATTTTGCTGGATAAATAGGAACGGATTCAACTTCTTTAATTACTTTTCCAGTCAACGAATCTATGATTGAAAGCCTTTCAATTTCATCTCCCCAAAATTCAACACGCACAGCTTCTTCATATTGATATGCTGGAATAATTTCAATTACATCTCCTCTTGCTCTAAAAGAACCTCTCGAAAATTCTGCATCGTTTCTTGTGTAGTAGATATCTATTAAATCTCTCATTAATTTTTTTCGTTCGATTGATTGACCTTTTCTTAAGAATAAAATTTGTCGAGCATATTCATCGGGTGCACCAATTCCATAGATGCAGGAAACACTGGCAACAATTATTACATCTCTTCTGCCCTCGATTAAAGCTGTTGTGGCTTTTAATCTTAATCTATCTATTTCTTCGTTTACAGAGAAATCTTTTTCAATGTATAAATCTCTCTTAACCACATAAGCTTCGGGTTGATAGTAATCATAGTAACTGATGAAAAATTCAACAGCATTATTTGGAAAGAAAGATTTGAATTCTGAATAGAGCTGAGCAGCAAGGGTTTTATTGTGAGAAATTACAAGTGTTGGCTTATTAATTTCTTTGATGACATGAGACATAGTAAAAGTTTTTCCACTGCCAGTTACCCCCAGCAGAACTTGATGCTTTAAACCCTTTCTTAATCCTTCGACAAGTTCTTTAATTGCTTTGGGCTGATCACCTGCAGGTTCATAGTTCGAGACTAATTCAAATTTTCTCATATTATTATTTTTGAAAAAGTGTAAACATTAATATAGAAAATCATAACA
Source organism: Rosettibacter sp. KY25 (assembly GCF_057554405.1). Lineage (NCBI taxonomy): Bacteria > Pseudomonadati > Ignavibacteriota > Ignavibacteria > Ignavibacteriales > Melioribacteraceae > Rosettibacter > Rosettibacter sp. KY25. The sequence continues at coordinate 123,930 of NZ_BAAJAO010000003.1, forward strand.
AAACATTTGAAAAATCGAAAGGGAAAAATTTTGAACATAGCTTAAAGAAATGATTTTATTTTTTATTTTCATTTTTAGAAAGAATATCAATTTCCTTATCGTAAAATTCTTTATACTTTATGATGGCATTAAATATTGCTTTTGCAATTTCATTTTGACCAGAATTGCTTTTAAGATAAGCTTCATCTTTTCGATTTGAAAGATAACCAGTTTCAATTAACACCGATGGCATTGATGCTCCAACAAGAACATAAAAACCTGCCTGCTTGATTCCGTTGGTTGGAATTTTTACTGTGTTCTTCCATTCTTCACTTAATAAATCTGAAAACATTTCTGAATATCTCATGTATTGTGAATGAGCCATTGTAACAAGAATAAAATTTTCATCTGTTAATTGCTGATAACGTTGAGGATTGTCTTCATATTTTATTACGCTGTTTTCAAACTCTGCAATTTCAATTGCTTCTTTTGTTCTGCCAGGTCTTAAAAGATAAACTTCAAAACCTCTATTTGAAATATTTTTTTGTGGAGTAGAATTACAGTGAATGGAGATAAAAAGTTTTCCTCCTGCTTCGTTTGCAATTTTCCCTCGTTTATATAATTCAATAAATTCATCTGACTTTCTTGTGTAAACTACTTTTACTGATGGCAAATTTTTTTCTACGAGCTTTCCAAGTTTAAGTGCAATATTAAGATTTATATCTTTTTCTTTTACACCAGTTATTCCAATTGCTCCAGGGTCTTTTCCTCCATGGCCCGCATCAATTACAACAACATCAAACTGCCATTTGGTTTTATCGTTATTCTTAATTTTTTCAATAAAATTTTTATTGTGAATTGTAAGGATAATATCATTCGAATCTTTGTCTTGAAAAATTTCTATGGTTGAGTAACCATCGTTTAAAGAAAATTCAAATTGACTGTTTTGTGCTGATGTTATTATAAATTTGCAATCTTTTATAAGTCCAGCTGCAGTTAAGTTTTTTGTTATATCTGGATTAACATTAGCATTAACAAAAAAAACATAGAGCACATTGTTATGAATTGAATATCGCGGCAGAATAATTTTTTTGTTTGCTTTGAAACGAATTAATGTCCCATTGATTTTTTCTTCAATTGAAATATCACTGATGTCATAGTTTTGCTCTGAAGTATTCCTTACTTTATTTTGATTCTTATTAGTTTCATCACGAATTGTCAAAGTTCTTGTGCTCGAATCAAAAATAAAATTTTTACTGGTAGCAATACTTAGATATTCCCTTATAAAATTTATTGGTATAAAAATATCATTATTGATTAGAAGAGTGCTCAACGGTAGCTGAAAAACTTCCTGAGAATTATTTTCTCTTTTTATCAAAACAATGAAACTGTTTTTTGCAGTTAATCTTAGTGTGTAATCTTGAAATTTTAATTCTACTTTTTGGGTTTCGGGATTGTAATAAAAATTTGCAGATAAGATTTCTGCTAATTCTTTTGAGGAAACAAATACATTTCCATTTTTTGAAATATAAGAAAGAGATAATTTTTCATTATTAATTTCAACAGAAATTTTTAATGTTCTTTGAGAATAAATACCACAGTGATAAATCAACAAAAAAAAGAATATTAACTTGAAAAGCCTCATAATTTTTATCCAATAAATGGAATGAAAAAGCCGCTCTGTTTTTTGTAATTAATAAATTCGTCCTTGAAATATTTTTCAAGTAGTTTTTCTTCGTAACGAGCACGCAAAACGAAAAGCGGCAATTCAACTAAAACAACAATCGGAACAATTAAATAATTAAACAAAGCAACTCCAGCGCCAAAGTCGCTTAATATTTGACACAAATATTGAGGATGCCTGATAAATTTGTACATGCCACTTTTAATTAACTTGTGTTCTTTAAGAATTACAATATCCTGAGTATAAAAATTTCCAAGAGATTTAAAAGCATAAACCTGAAGCCAGGAAAATATTATGAAAACTATTAGTCCAGAGATACGAATAATTTGAAATCTTTCTTCACTTTTAGTTGGCAGATTTCCAACATCAAAAATTCCAAGTATAATAAGAATTAAGATTAAAGCAGAAATATTTGGCGGTAGTTTTTGTAAATAAGTTTTTGGTTTTTCAACAACTTTTGTTAAAGAGACTTTTAAACCCTTCCTTGCACCGCTCCAATTTGCACTAATTGTAGCTATAAGATTAATTAGTATTAACAAATTTATTGGGTCCATATTGAAACCAATTTTAATTTGAGAAATAAATACCAGTTAAAATTACATATTAATGACAAAATTTTTTCATTTTGAATAAAATCACAATAATTATTTATAGCATAATATTTGTATAGCAATAATAGTGTATTTTGATTAATTTTTATATGAGTCAAAAGGTGTTGTTATGAATACAGGTCAAATGTTATTAACGATTGGAGCTATATTTCTTTTAAGCACAGTTATATTAACAGTAAACAGAGGTTTTCTAACTACAAATACAACGATGATTTCAAATCGCTATGGCATTATGGCATCATCATTAGCAACATCTATGATAGAGAGAGCAATAAGCAAAGCCTTTGATGAAAACTCGGACACAACTGAAGTAACAAATACAAGTCAATTAACTTTACCACAGAATTTAGGGCTTGATGCAGGGGAATCAAGAAACGACCCAAATTTATTAGATGATTTTGATGATTATAATTGTTATAGAAATATTCCTTACGTTGATGCAATTCAAATCGACCCTGCAGACCCATCAAAAAAACTCTATTTTAATACATTCTGCAGAGTAGATTATGTGAGCGACACAAATCCAAATAACCCAAGTACAACACGAACATGGCATAAAAGATTACAGGTTATTGTAACAAGTCCATCAATGGAAGATACAATAAGAATGTCAACAATTTATAGTTATTGGAATTTTAAATAATGGGATTCAGTACTTTATTAGACATACTTGGTTCAACGATTGTAGGCGGCTTACTGCTGATGATTCTTTTGAGAATGAATGATACAGCAGTGGAGAATAATTATTTATTCAGTGGAGAAAAAATTGTTCAGCAAAATCTTGTTGACCTTGTGCAATTAATTGAATATGATTTTAGAAAGATTGGTTACTGTGCAAATTGGTCAAGAATACCAGATCCAGCAAAAGCAATAATAAGTGCAACAGATACAAGTATAACATTTTTAACTGATGTTGCAATAAGCCAATCAAATTTAGAAGGAGATGGAATTCCTGATACATTAAAATATTTTCTGGGAAGTAAATCAGAACTAACATCAACTCCTAATCCAAATGATAGAATTTTATACAGAGTTGTAAATAATCAGCCAGTGAAAGGTTCAAATCTTGGTGTAACACAATTTAAGTTGACCTATTATGATGCTATGGGAGATACATTAAAACCAAGTGAAATGCCTTCGGAGCCTCCATTAGGCATATGTACAATTCAAATTGATGTGGCAGTAGAAAATCCAGCTGCATATGGCAATGATTATTCTGCTGAAAGAAAAGTTATTTGGCGACAAATAAGATTGGCAGCAAGAAATCTTAAGACAAGATAAGGAATTAAATTATGGGCGGAAAAGGAGCTTTATTACTGGTTCTTGGATTTAGTTTGATATTCATGGTTGCAGGAAGAAATTTTAATCAAATGGCAACCAGCACAGTAGAAAATTTTGCTAATTATTATTACTCATCTAAAGCTCATAATTATGCAGCTGCAGGATTAAACCTCGTTGCAAACAAATTGTTCTTAAATAACTCAATGGGGGATAACACTTTTAATTATAGATTATATGATACACCAAATGACTATGGTGATGTTCAGGTTAGACTAATTACAATTGACCCATTTCGAAGATTAAGGCAAATTGTATCAACTGCAAATTATCAAGGAACTACATACACAATAAAAGTTTTGTTTCAACCAAGTTCTTTTGCAAAATATGCTTACTTTTCTGATACAGAAGGCTCAAGTATCTGGTGGACAACTCGTGATACTGTGTGGGGACCATTTCATACAAATGGACAGCTTAGAGTAGCAGATGAACCAGTTTTTTATGGCAAAGTTACAATTGATGGGAGTGTTGTAAAATACAGCAATAGTGCAAGGCCCAAGTTCTATGGCGGATTAGAAACAGGTGTTCATCAAGATATACCACTGAATGGAGTTTCTGGTGTTGCAAATGCTGCTTCTGCCGGCGGAAAAGTTATTACAGGTAAAAATCTTGTTTATATGGAATTTAGAGGCGACAGCATTCGTTATAGATTCAGCAATACTGGTTCATGGACTTATGTTCTTGCTTCTGCATTTGCACCTAATGGTGTAATTTATATTGATAATGCAGAAGTTCATATTAAAGGAACTGTGAAAGGGCAATATACAATTGCAGCTTCAGGAACAGGGGCTAATCGCGGTAATATTTATTTAGATGATAACATTGTATGTTATAATAATCCTCAAACCAATCCTAATTCAACTGATATGATTGGCATTGTTGCAGAAAGAGATGTTGTAGTAACTGATAATACTCCAAATCGTTCTGATATTGTTATTCAGGCAGCAATTTATGCTCAACGCGGTTCATTTACTGCAGAAAATTATAATACAAGACCACCAAGCGGCACCATTTTTTTATACGGAGGAATTACACAATACATGAGAGGTCCTGTAGGACAATTTCGTGAAGAGAGAGGGGGCGGAGTTACAATTGTAAATGGTTTTAGTAAAAGATATCGTTACGACAGCAGATTTATGTTAGGCAGCCCTCCAGCATTCCCATGGACAGGCAATCTCGAAATTGTTTCCTGGTTTGAATAATTTTTTCACAAAAGATTTCTTAATGCTTTCTCAAGATTATCAAACTTGAATTTATAACCATATTCAATAGTTTTCTTTGGATAAACTTTTGCTCCTTCGAGAATTATATTTGCTGCTTCACCCAAAATTATTTTTAATGAAAATTCTGGAATTCTAAAAATGCATGGTCTTACAAGAACTTTTGCAAGAGTTCTTGAAAACTCTTTTTGTGTTATTAAGTGGGGAGAAACGGCATTCAATACACCATGAATTTTATTATCCAATGCAAATAAAAAAATTTCTGCAGCATCATCAATATGAATCCATGGAAACCATTGATTCCCGCTTCCTAAAGTTCCGCCGAAAAATAATTTGAATTGTTTTGCTAATTTTGGAAGAGCACCACCATTCATAGATAGAACTGTGCCCAATCTAATGTTTACTGTTCGCACATTATATTTTTCAAGAACTTGTGATTCATTTTCCCAATCATAAACAAGATTTGCTAAAAATCCATTTCCCTTTTCAGAATTTTCATTTACTTCTTCATTTCTATTTCCATAAAAACCAACTGCAGAGGCTGAAATAAAGCATTCAGGTTTGTGATTTGTTTCTTTAATTGCATTTACTAAAGAACGTGTGCTGATTATTCGGCTGTTATAAATCCTTTGTTTTGTTTTTTCATTCCATCGTTTTGATATTATTGATTCACCAGCAAGATTAATAACCGCATCTGCATCTTCGAGATATTTTTTCCATTCAGAAGAATTTTCATAATCCCAGAAAACATATTCTGTTGCATTTGTAATTATTTTCTTTGCTTCTTCTGGTCTTCTTGAAAAGATAATTAAATGATTTTTATCTTTAATTAATAACTCTGAAATTTTTCTGCCTATTAATCCTGTTGCTCCTGTTATTATAATTTTTCTTTGCATATTTTACACAGGTTTTTCTTATATACAAAATACTTACTTTAGAATAATAGCAAAAGGGCTTTATGATTAATTTAATCAAATGTTTTTTTGGAATATTTTTTCTGTTAAATGTAACAACCTATTCTCAATTATATTCAATAAAAGGAATTGTTAAGGATAAATTGACAAATGAAAAATTGAATTATGCAAATATTCGAGTAAGTGGAACAACAACTGGAACAGCTGCAAATTCAGAAGGTGAGTTTGAGTTAAAATTAAATTCTGGAAATTATACATTGATAATTTCTTATATCGGATATAAATCTGATACGATAAGAATTAATTTAACTGAGCATAAAAATCTAAAAATATTTTTGGAGCCAATTTCTATAAAATTGTCTGAAGTAACTGTTGTTCCTAAAATTAATCCTGCAATTGAACTCATAAAAAATGCAATCAAATATCGAAAAGAAAGAGAACAAAAACTGAATTCATATATCTTCAATGCTTACACAAAGGTTCTGATAAAAACCACAAAAGATATTGTCGCAAGCGATAGAAGTGTTGGCGTTTCGTTAGGAGAGAGAGATACAGGCAATTTAAAGATTACCGGAATTATTGAAAACGAAAGCAGAGGATATTATAAAAAACCAAATCATTATAAAGAAGAAATTATTGCAAGAAAACAAGCAGCCAACTTGCCATCTTCAATTAATATCTTAACTGGCGGAAGATTTTTACAAAATTTTTATTCTAATGATATTAGATTTTATAATCGAAAATTGTTAAGTCCGCTTGCTGATGATGCCCTTGATTTTTATTACTATTTAATTAAAGATACGCTTGCAATTGATAATCATAAAGTCTACAAAATTTATTTTGAACCAATCGATACTTCAAATCCTGGATTTCTGGGGGATATCTATTTAATTGATAGCTCATATTCATTACTGAAATTAGATATATTTTTGAATGATGCAGCCAATCCTGGCAAATTTTTTAACAAGGTGAATATCTTTCAGCAATTTTCTACTTACGAGAATCAAATTTATATGCCGATTGATTATAGACTTTTTGTAGAAGGAAATTTATTTGGACTCGTAAAATTTGGTTTCGAGATTAATTCAATTTATTACAATTACCAATTCAATACTGAAATTGATGATAATATTTTTGATATGGCAATTGTAAAAGTTCTTTCAGATGCTGATAAAAAAGATTCATCTTACTGGAAATCAATTCAATCTATTCCAAACACAAATGAAGAAATTGCAGCATACAAAAGGATTGATAGTCTCGAGCATGTTCCTCGAAGTTTCTGGGATAACAATTCTATTTTCAGCAACAGATGGTATTTTTCTGATAATTATTCAATTACAGGACCACTTGAAATTTACAGTTTCAACAGAGTTACAGGTCACCAGCTGAATTTTGGATTTTACATTGATGAAGAACTTGATAAAAGATTTAATTCATATTTTGAAATTGGTTATGGTTTTTCTGATAAAAAATATAAAACTGAATTATCAATGAATTATTTGTGGGGAGAATATCGCACAGGAAAAATATCATTAAATATTTTTAATAAGCTTGTTGATTTGTTTGGAGAAAATATTTCATACAGTAAATTCACTTCATCGTTATTGAGTTTGTTTAATAAATATGATTTTAGAGATTATTATTACACAAAAGGCTGGGAGCTTCAATTGTTTGACGAAATTTTTCCAGTGCTTGGTTTGGGAGTTGGTTTTATAAACAGAACAGATAACAATGCTTTCAATAATTCTGATTTTTCTTTTTTCTATAAGTCAAGAAAATACAGAGAAAACAAATTAATCTACGAGAATAAAATAAATGCCGTTACAGCTCAATTTACAATTGATATCAGAAAATTTATTGAAAATGGATATACTCGTCAAAGAGTAAGCCGAGGAGAAATATTTTCTAAATTCAGCGGGAATGTGATAATAAGCAGTAAATCATTATTGAAAAGTCAGAGCGAATTCAAAATTTATCGTTTTAATTTGTATGGGAATATTAATTCATTCAAATCAACTTCTTTTGTTTATAATGTCGAAAATATTTTTTCAGAAGGGGCAGTGCCTTTTCAGATGATGTATGCTTTGTCGGGTAACATAAATAATCTTGGTAAAAATTTTACATTTAGAACAATAAGATTGGGCGAAGTTTTTGGTGACAGAGGATTTATCTTAAATACACAATATGATTTTAAAGATGAATTGTTCAGAATGTTAAAAATTCCCTTGTTGAAAAATTCTCAATTAACATTAAAATGTCATTTTAATGCAGCATTAATCAGTGTTTCAGAAAAGAGCAAAAATATTTTAATGCATTCATACAAAGAGTTTAAGCATCCATTCTATGAACTTGGATTTGGTATTGGTCATATCCTTTTGCCTTTCTCGCTTGAATTCACATGGAAATTAAATCATAGAGATAATAATAATTTTGTAGTAGGATTGAATGTTCTTTTAATTTGAGAAATTATCATAAATAACTTAGAGGGAAAATTTTTCTTATGCATTGCAATTCAAAAACTCGTTAACGAAAAGTTATTCCCCATCATCAAATAGAAATCATTAAAAAATTGATACTTCAAAAAGTAAATCATATTTTTTGAATGGATAAATTATCATGCTCATAACAAAAAGGAAATTATGGGCTCAATTATATTTTGGGGAATTATAAGGACTGCAATTTTAATTCCTGTTCTATGGATTTTGTATGGAGTAATTGAATATCGATACTGGTGGTGGCTTGTTATTCTTTCAATTTATGGCGTGATAATTTATCCTGCAACCATTCAATACAGAATGTTTCAGGAAGAAAATGAAGAACTTATTAATAATAGTTTGTGTTCTTCATGTAAATACTTTGATAAATCAGCTGTAATTTGTATGAAGTATGATAAACATCCAACTTTAAAATATCTTCCATGTGATGGATTGGATTGGGAACTAAAGGATTATGAATATGAAGAAAAAACATTACACGATTGAAAAAGATGATGCACTTAAATACAATGTAATATTCTGTGCAGAATGTGGAGAGGCTTTGACTTTTTTTGGAATTGAACCCGGTGAAATTGATTTACAAAAAATCAAAGAACGTCACGAAAATTGTAAGCGAACTGGTAAGTTTAAAGGCGATAAATGTGCAATGCTTTTTATTGCAGAATCTAATGAAGAAATTTTTCCTCAGGATGAAGAGCAATAAACAATTCTTTTAATGCCTCTGTATATCTTGGTCCGGGTCTTACAAAAAGGTCAGCATTAACAATTATTACATTTTTCTCTCTGAATGCATTTAAATTTTTCCATTCTGGATAGCTCTCTAAGATTCTTTCTACAGTAAAATACCCATTGCTAGGAACTATTATGTAATCAGGATTTCGTTTTAATATTTCTTCTCTGCTGAAAACAGGATAATTTAATTTTGAGTCGCCCGCAATATTATTTAAGCCGCATACTTCCAGGTATTCATTGATAAATGTGTTTTTGCCTACAAGCATGATGGGTTTAAGTTCAATTAAAAACATAGCATTCTTTTTATCATATTTTTTTGAAGCATTTATGATACTATTTGTAATTGAATCCCATTTTGAAATTTTATTTTCTGCATAAGATTCAATGCCAAATATTTTTGCTATATCTAAATAAGTTTTTTTAATCCCAGAGATATTTCTTGGATTGGATACAAAAATTTTTAAGCCAAGTTCTTTGAATTTGTTATAAGCTTCTTTTGTATTGCCTTCGACTGTAATGAAAATTAAATCTGGTTTTAATGTTAGAATTTTTTCGAAATCATAATTAAGCATATCTCCAACTTTATCAATTTTTTTTGCTTCTTCAGGATAGTTGCAGTAAAGAGTATTTCCAATCAAGTATTTTTCAAGTTTAAGGTCAAAAATCATTTCAGTAAGATTTGGTGCAAGTGTGATAATTCTTTGAGGGGTTTTATCAAAAATTATTGTATTCCCTATATCATCTTTAATTGAATTTTTTGTGTTAAAATTTTTTTCTTCTTTCCCACAGGAAATAAGAATTAATACGATAATGAAAAAAAAGTAGATTGACTTCTTCATAATTCTCCAAAAAGTTTTCAATTATATAAAAAAAATTAGAAAGAAATTTACCGATTTTGATGATGGAAGAAATTTTGATTATTTTTGCAACGCTTCCTTAGCTCAGTTGGTAGAGCAGTAGACTCTTAATCTATTGGTCGGGGGTTCGAGTCCCCCAGGAAGCACCAGTAAAATTTAAGTTAAACCACATTATATCACCTCTAAAAATAGGAATTCATCAAATTTTTGCGCACTTTCATCTCTAAATCCCTTTTTATTATAAACATAATTTTTTATTAAAATAATAAATAAATGCCTATCTAAACTACCTTATTTTAACCATTTTACTGTGATACTTAAGTGGCATAATTTATGAAAAAATTATCATTACTTTTAATGAAGAATTACTGTATATCCGAAAATTCTTCATTGTAATTACTAATGGAATAAGCTAATTTCTTGTGAAAAATTAAAAAATAAATCGGGGCAATAAAAATAAAGTAACACAAGCTTAAGACAACATAAATTTTTCAGGAGGTAAGAATGATAAATTTTTACAAAATTTTTAAGCACCTCACTTATGCTTTTCTTTGTGTTTTCTTAATAAGCGAATCTTTGATTGCTCAGGGTTCAGGAACAATTCGCGGGAGGGTATTCGAAAAAGAAACGGGCGAACCACTGATTGGTGCGAACGTATTGATAAAAAATACAAGTTTAGGTGCAGCAACAGATATTGAGGGCAGATACGTAATTAGAGGAGTACCTGCTGGGACACACATTTTGACTGTATCTTACATTGGTTACACAACAGTTTCAATGGAAATTAATGTAGTTGCTAATAGAATAATTCAACAGGATTTTTATCTTGAAGCAAAAACTATTACTGGTGAAACAATTATAATAACAGCTCAGGCAGAAGGGCAGCTTTCTGCTATTAACCAGCAATTATCTTCAAATACAATTGCAAATGTTGTATCAAAAGACCGTATTAAAGAACTGCCTGATGTAAATGCAGCTGAATCTATTGGCAGATTGCCCGGTGTATCGATTGAAAGATACGGTGGCGAAGCAACTAAAGTTTCTATTCGCGGCTTAGAACCAAAATATAATACAATTACTGTTAATGGAGTGCGATTACCATCTACAAGCAGTTATGACAGAAGTGTTGACTTATCACTAATCTCATCGAATATGCTTGATGGAATAGTTCTAAAGAAAGCTAATACTCCCGATATGGATGCTGATGCTTTAGGCGGGACAGTTGATTTAAGACTTCGCGAAGCCCCTGAAGGTTTGAAAGTCAGCTTAACTGCTCAAGGTGGTTATAATCAATTACAAAATTATTATGGTAACTACAATTTCAATGGAACAGCAAGTAATAGATTTCTTCAAAATAAATTGGGTGTGATTTTCAATTTCAATTTAGATAATTATGATAGAAGTGCCGATAAATTTCAAGGTAATTATAAACAAACAGGTTCTGGAGAAAATATAATTGTACAGCCACAGGAGATCACCTTAAGAAATGAAAATGTAAGAAGAGGAAGAACTGGTGCAAGTGTTCTGCTTGATTATAAACTGCCATCAGGAAAAGTAACAGCAAATGCATTTTATAACAATCTTCATTCAAAAGGTTTATTCAGAATTAATGATATGAATATTGAACATAACAGCCACTATTATAATCTTGAATTAAGAGAAGGTAATACATCAATATTTACAGGGGCGCTTGGTTACCAACAAGATTTTGGATTCTTAAATTTTGATATGAGTCTTTCAAGATCATCTTCACTCAGCAAAAGTCCAGAAGATTATGTATTTGGGTTTGTTCAAGAGAATGGAGCCTTTAATACCACAAAAGTGGAGCCAGGAATGGACCCACACTTAATTCCAGCATTACAAACAATTGATACTCTAAAAACTGGATTCAGAAATGCCTTTACTTATAGTAACAAATTAAAAGAAAATGAAACTGCATTGCAGATGAATTTTCAGGTTCCATTTAATCTTGGTAAAAATATAAATGGATATGTAAAATTTGGTGGAAAATTCAGATGGCTCGATAAAAATAACGACCAAGAACAATATGGAAGAGACAATATTCAATATGGAGGTGTAGGCTTAAATAGTGTTGTAGAGCCAGTCCTAAGATACTTAAGCGCAAAATATCCAGATGACTGGAATTGGTTGAAAGATTCTGCTTTGGCAAGGTCGAATGCAGTTTTTCCAATTTCAAGATTTTTAACTAATGAGCAGCCGCCTCATTTCTTGAATGGAGAATATGATTTAGGATTTATGGTTGATGAAAGATTATTAAAACAATTTCTCGAGGCACTTCAGGAAACTTCTAAAGACCACCCGCAAAATTGGCTTTATTATTCAATGGGCTCAATTGGATATGATTATGATGGAATTGAAAGATATCAAGCAGGCTATATTATGACCGAAATAAGTTACAAGAATTTAATCACATTAATTCCCGGTGTAAGATACGAAGCAGACTATTCTAAATATCATGGACAACGATTTAAAGAAGTTGAACAAGCTGGCACACAATTACCTCCAGCAGATTTTGAAAGATTGGAAAATGTTCGTGATAATAAATTCTGGCTTCCAATGGTTCATCTTATTGTAAATCCATTTAGTTGGCTAAAAGTTAGATTGGCAAGAACTGAAACATTAACAAGACCAGATTACATGCAATATGCTCCAATTACAACAATTGATAGATTCAATGGATATATTAGGGCTAATAATGCAGCTCTTAAGCCGGCAAAATCTATTAACTATGATGCATCAATTCAGATTTATCAAAACTATGTTGGATTTTTAACATTTTCCGGATTTTATAAGAAAATCAGTGATTTAATTTTCCAGAGCGGTTATCAGTTGCAGCCTGGTGTTGCAATACCTGAAGGCTTAAATATACCCAAATCGTGGCTTGTTGATAAAGAAGGAAGAGTAGTTGCTACTCCTTGGATGGATACCTATCTAAATAATCCCAATCCAGCTTATTATAAAGGTTTCGAAGTAGAATGGCAAACACACTTCTGGTACTTACCATCATTTCTCAGAGGTTTGATATTTAATGTAAATTATTCAAGAATTTTCTCTGAGGTTGATAAACAACGGTTTATTGTAAAAAGAGTAGTAGAAGGGAAACCACCAAGAGTAACAATTAAATATGTAGTTCAAGATACAATAAGAACTGGAAGAATGCCGTATCAACCTTCTCATATCTTTAATTTCACACTTGGTTATGATATTAAAGATTTTTCTGCAAGATTGTCGTTCTTATATCAAACAGACAAGCTAACATATCTGGCTAATTATCCTGGATTAGACCAATCAACAGGAACATATTATCGATGGGATTTAACACTGCAGCAAAAACTGCCTTGGAATCTTCAAGTATTTGTTAATCTGAATAATTTGAACAAGAGAGCAGACAGAAGTTATAGAGGAAATGTAGAAACGAATGCGGCTTATACAGAATACTACGGCTTTACTATGGATGTAGGAATCAGATATAATTTTTAGCAAAATGAAGTGTGTTTATTTCACTTAATTAATTTATTTATCAAAATATAGGAGGATGGTTCTTATGAAGCTTTTTCTAAAATTACTATTTTTATCCTTGGTTGCTGGTTTAATTTTCATACCGACTCAAAAAGTCAGTGCACAGCAGGGCGATACACTAGTAGTTGAATATCTTGACAGCCAGGGAAATTTTGTTATTGATGCATTAACAAATGCAATTAAAAATGATGTAAATCGTCCCGAAGGTAGAGTTTACAAATTACGTGCAGGAGGGATTTACTGGGTAACCGAAGAAATTAAAAATGATGGCTGGCATTTGAGAATTGTTGGTGAGCCACCAGACCCAAAAAATCCAGATAAATTTCCTGCAGTAATTCAAAGAGTTTCAAGACCAGATGGTTCTGTAACAGCACGTTTAATTACTGGTGGTGGCAGTATTACTTTCAAGAACATTTATTTTATTGGCTGTGATGATGCAGGAGTTCAAACTGCTTATCAACCAATTCAAGTAGATGCAAGCGATTCCCGTTTTGAATTTGACCATTGCATCTTTGAAAGAACTAATTTTGCTCTTGTAGCATGGACAGGAAAAAATAATGATATAATAATTACAAATTGTGTCTACAGAAATTTACTTGAATCACCTCCAACACAAATCTGGACAGGTCGAGGTTTATCTATTTGGAATGATGCAGATACAGTTATAATTGAAAATAATACTTTCTTCAATATTGGATTTACATCATTACAGATTGAAAGCGGTGCAGCAAAATATCTGAGATTTAATCACAATACAATTGTATTTAATGGACGTGGTATTAACACAACACCATGGTTATACGAAGCATATTTTGCAAACAATTTATTAATTAATCCATTCTGGCATGGTGAAGCACATAATCAAACTGAATTAGACAGTCCAAATAGAGATCCACGTGCAACTACTTCAGGTATATTTGCTTTTGGTGCACTTCCAACAAAATATGGACCTGAACAAAGCCGAAGAATTCTTTTTGCAAATACAGCAGCTTGGTTAGACCCTCAATTTATTAATTTCTTTAATGCTAATAATATCAGGAAACAACCTTTTGTAGGTCCTGTTCTAAAAGAGGATTTCTTAAGCAAATATGAAAATATGGTTGTTAAAGATACTTTCTGGCTCGATCAAAGACCAAACTTCCCAGTATATCCATCAGAAATAATTCCCAAAATGATAGAAAATATTACTGGAATCAGGTCTGGTGCAACTCAAATTCCAACTTATTTTTGGAATTTGCCAACAAATCCAGACGGCACCGTTTGTGCAACATGCCCAAGCTGGCCTTTGCCAGAAAACTTTTCATATACAGAACCTGCTTTTCTATTAACTGCTGGAACTGATGGCTTGCCATTGGGCGACTTAAACTGGTTCCCCGATAAGAAAGCAATTTTTGAAAAGAATAAAGACCAATACGTTGAACAATTAAGAAATCTTGCTGGACCAATTTACAAGTATGATATTGTATCCTCGTATGAAGCTGAAAAAACAAAATTGGGAGGAACTGCACAAGTTAAATCAGTTAAAGGTTTTGTATATTTTGTAATGGATGCTGGTGGTTATATTGAATGGACATTTGACTTACCAGAAGGTGGCGAATATGATTTGGGAATTTATCAGCACATGCGTGGAAATGGAATGAGAGGTCAGCATACTTATGTTAATGGAGTTGAAATTCATGATGCAGCACATGGCTGGGGTGAGTTGATTTATGACCCAGCTTCTGGTCCTGCTGCAGGAATCGATATCAACAGCTGGCAGTGGGTTGTTGTAAAACAATCAGACATTATTGAAGCTGGTGCTCTCACATTCAAACAAGGAACAAATACTGTTAGAATTGAAAAATCCTGGGGCTGGCAGAATTTTGCAGGTCTAAGAATCATAAAGAATGGACAAGTAATTAAAGAATTAACTGGTGCAGATGTTACCGATTACGACCTCGTTCAGCCAATGGTTGAAGGAGCTAAATGGGTTCCAAGCTGGTTCAAAGCAGTTGACTTGGGAAGCGGTGGCTCAATTTCATTTGATGTAAATGCACCAGGCTCAGGTACCTATGCCTTGAATCTTTTGTATCAAAATTATAGTGGCCCACAAACACTAACAGTTAAAGTAGATGGTGCTGATAAATTAACAGCAACATTAGAAAGCAAATCCGATTCAACAGGTCTATCATATCTTACTGATAAATTTTCACTAACCGAGGGAAACCATACAATTACATTATCAGGTTCTAATGTAAGTCTTGATGTTATTCAATTCATAAAAGTTACTGTTGTTAGCTCTGTGAAAGACCTTAATCAAATTCCAAAAGGCTATGTACTCGAGCAGAACTATCCTAACCCATTTAACCCAACTACAACAATCAACTTCTCTATTGCTAAACCTTCAAATGTTAAATTGACTGTTTACAATATTCTGGGTCAAAAGGTAGTTACTTTAGTTGATAAATTTTTGGGTGCTGGAGTTTATTCTGTAGAATTTAATGCAAGTAATCTTGCTTCTGGTGTTTACTTCTATGGAATCGAAGCAGATAATTTCAAAGCTTATAAGAAGATGATTTTACTCAAGTAATTTAAGATCTTTTTGGTAAAAGGCTGACTCGAACAGAGTCAGCCTTTTTTATTTTTAAAATTAATTTTTGATGGGTTTTAATCTAAGCATAATGACATCGTGTGAAGGTAAGACTGCATAGAAATTTTTCTCTGTTGTTCCAACTTCTTTTTTTAACCACAAATCTCGTATTTGATAGATGCTAGTTTTAAAATTAGCTTCTTTATTAAAAAGTGAATCAATTACAACGTGATTATTCCACTGAAAATTAATATCTATTGGTTTTGTTGAGCGATTTAAAAAGCAAACTGCCCAATTATCATTCATTAATGGTTTGAACCAAATTTCAAGACCATCTTTCTCAAAATATTTAAATCCCTGAATTCCAAGTGAATCTTGATTTACAGCTATCACTTCTTTGTTGGTTAGAATTTTTCTCGTTTCATCTGTCATGTTCGATAAATCATTTCCAGCAATTAATGGAGCTGCAAGCATGCACCACATCGAAAAATGAGCTCTGTCTTCATTAACAGACATTCCATTTCCAACTTCAAGCATGTCTGGGTCGTTCCAGTGGTCTGGTCCTGCATAAGCTCTTAATCCATTTTGCATATCAAGTATTTGCATAATTCCCCAAGATTTCCAGCTTCCATGGTCAACTACACAATCAAAGCAAGCTGTGATATCGCCGGTTGTTCTCCAAAGATGCCCAATATTTTTTGCCCAAAGCCAGGGTTTGTTGTTGCCCCATTCACAAATACTGAAAACTATCGGTCTTTTAGCAGCATATAGAGCATTTCTCATTGTAAGATAAGCTCCTTCTGCGCATAGTCCTTCAGTATAACACCAATCATATTTTAGATAATCAACGCCCCATTCAGCATATTTTTTTGCATCTTGAAATTCATAGCCGCGGCTGCCGGGTCTGCCTCCGCATGTGTTCCATCCAGCATCAGAATAAATTCCAAATTTTAAGCCTTTTGAATGAATGTAATCTGCAAGAGCTTTCATTCCAGATGGAAATCTTTCAGGATCAGGCTGAATAAATCCAAAACTATCACGTTGACTCTGCCAGCAGTCATCAATTATGATATATTGATAACCTACATCTTTCATTCCACTTGAGACCATTGCATCTGCCATTTTCTTAATTATTTCTTCATTTATGTTGCAGCCAAATTTGTTCCAGCTGTTCCATCCCATTGGTGGAGTCAAAGCTAATTTTTCAAATTTTTGTGCATTGACTACAGATGCAATTAAAAATATGATAAATAATTTTTTCATTGTTAACCCCCAAAATATTATTTAGCTTTTGAGCATATTTATGCAATTAATTAGAGCACGTGTTGTATGATAATTTCCTTTCCAGATTGTGCCTTTTGGCATTTTTTTATTTTTGGGTTCGATATCAATTCCTCCAATAAACCAGCCTCCATTTTCATTATCAATAAGATATTTTTTTATGTAATCCCACTGCATTTCAAAAAAATGATAATAATTAATTTCATCAACTGGAAAAATTTTTGACATTAATAAAGATGAATTTAATGCTTCTGCCTGCGACCACCATTCTTTAGTATTTTTTATAATTGTAATTTGATTTTGATTTTTGAAATAATAACCTGCATCAAAAATTCCACCTTTAGATTTATCCCAGCCATTAATTAAAGTGTGATTTACCATTTTTTTAGCTTTATTAATTGTAACAGAATCTTTTATGTCTAATACTTCTGCAGCTTCTAAAAGAAGGTATGCAGTTTCAATGTCATGACCAAACGATACATGTTCAAAGCTGAAATTTTTTATTTTATCTAAACTAGAATAATTGTATTCAATTGGCATCCAGTTTCTACTAAAATATAATTTCAAATATCCCTTATCGGTTGTAACTTTATCTCGAATTAGATAAAAGAGTGAAGTCAATCTTTCTTTTAATAAATCAATTTTCCAAACTTTATATAATTCTGTATAAGCTTCCAGAATGTGAATCATTGAATTGTAATCTTTTGGCGGAGTATTATCATAACCATCTGCAAATGGAATTCCATCTTCAGACAAAAATTGAAAATAGCCGTCATACAAAGAATCATGACTATATTTATCCATCCACTTAAAAGTTTCTATTGCTAATTTTAATGCAGAAGTATCCCCACTTGCTTTGAAGTAAGCAGATAATCCATAAATTGCAAATGCATTTCCATAAGCTCTTTTGATTATTTTATCTTTTTCTTTAATTGGAATTCCTTTGCGTGTTACAAGGTCATAAAAGCCGCCATATTTTTTATCCCACATTACATCTTTCAAAAATTTAAAACCATGTTCTGCAATTTTTAAGTAGTAATTATTATTGTAAAATTCTTTCAGCTTTGAACATGTCCATAGATGACGAGCTTGTGTTACAATAAATTTGTTTTGATTTCCGGTTAAGTTCCATTTGTAATCAAAATCGCTGAAGAATCCGCCATAGGTAGTATCGATTGATAAAGGATACCATTTGTTAATATCATTCTGTAATACAAATTTAAGTTCATGAATAATTTTTTCTTTATCAGAATAACTGGATATTAGAAAATTATTCTGAAGCAAAGTAAAAATGAGTAAGAATAATTTTGTTATCATATTACTCACAATTTTATTTAACAGTTTTATCAAGTTTCATTTTTAGAGTTTCATAGAGATTTCTTCTGCCTTCTTTATCTTTATTCAGAATTTCTCTTGCATATTTTGCAACCTGTTCAGCAACATATCTTGGTACAACACATACTCCATCTTTATCTGCAACGATAACATCACCGGGGCAAACAAGAACCCCTCCAATAACAACAGGACGATTAATAGATTCGAGCTCATTTCGGCCGGGTCTTATTCCACGTCCAGGTTTTCTGAAATAGAGCGGAACTTTTTCGATTGCAATTTCATCAAGGTCTCTTGCTGATGCATCTGTTACAACACCAACAGCTCCTCTTCGATGCCATTCAAGAATATTAAATGAGCCAATTGAACCAATATCTTTTTCTTCTACATCATCAATTACAACGACTGTACCCGGCTTAATTAATTGAATGAATGCTTCGCTCGAATAGGCATTATAGAAATTACTTTCCCATTTTGAAAATTCTTCACCAGGTTGTGGCCTATCTGGTTTTTGTGTTGGGACATACCTTGCAGTAACAGCTATTCCTCTAAACTGATGAGTTAAATCAACAGGGTCAACCCATGCTGGATGAATTGCTGGGTCAACAAGTCCTTTCCCTGGGAGTCCAACCATATCCATTCCATCAGAAACATCAGCTACACGAAGTCCTTCGAAAAGTTTTAAGATTCTTGCATCTTCTTCATCTGTGTAGACTTTTGTTTCAATGAAATTAATTCCCTTCTTTTCTTCCAATAATTGATTAACTTTTTTGTTGCTCTCTTTTGTTTCTTGAGGAATTATTTGAGATGTAATTATCATTAACAAAGCAAATATTTTTAGTTTCATAAATCCTCCAATTTGAATTGAAGAAAAAGTTCGTATAATTCTGAATGAAAAATTATGCCATGAAAATTTTATTGATTAATTAGGAGCATTACATGCTAACATTAATTTTTCTGTGAAAATATTTTCTGTGGGATACAAGTGATTTTATTAAAAGAATAAATATTTATCAGAATAATAAAGTAGATGTTGTGCTCTTTCAGAGATAACGAATTCAGATTTAACAAGAAAAGATTTTCTATTAGCTTTGATTATTAGTTATCACTTTTTTCGTATAACTGAATAATTCTATCCATCATTTCATTTGTTTCTTTACGGATTAGTTTTCTTTCTGGTTTTTCTTCAAACCATTTTAATGTTCTTTCGATTCCTTCTTTGAATGAAATGGTTGCTTTAAAATCAGGAACATATTTTTTGATTTTAGAATTATCAAAAATTACACTGTAAGATTTATCGCCAAGCAGACTGCCCATCAACGAGTTTTCATGAGCAACAATGAAATCAGAAGGAATGTGAATAATATTTGGTTCAATACCTACAGCATCTGCAATTATTTCATAGATTTGGTTCCATGTAAGGACTTCATCTGTTGTTATGTGAAATGCATTTCCAATTGCATGAATATTTCCAAGCAAACCAACAAAACCTTTTGCGAAATCTTCTGCATGTGTAACTACCCATAGAGATGTTCCATCGCCGTGAACAATTATTTTTCCCCCTTTTTTCATTCTATCGATAATT
This sequence comes from Rosettibacter sp. KY25, assembly GCF_057554405.1. Classification (NCBI taxonomy): domain Bacteria; kingdom Pseudomonadati; phylum Ignavibacteriota; class Ignavibacteria; order Ignavibacteriales; family Melioribacteraceae; genus Rosettibacter; species Rosettibacter sp. KY25. Next base: position 144,067 of record NZ_BAAJAO010000003.1, read on the forward strand.
GTGTATTCATTCCAGCCACCTATTGCTGCTGGAATAACAGTATCATAAGTTAATGATGGTCGAACAATTGTAATTGGAAAATCTTCTTCTCGATATGCTTTGGTTAATCTTTCTTCGCATGCAATTTTATTTCTTGAATAATCCCAGTATGGATTTTTTAGTGGTGTAGATTCAGTAATGAATGGACTTAACGGAGGTTTTTGATAAGCAGAAGCAGAACTAATAAATATGTATTGTTTAGTTTTATTTCTAAAAAGTTCGATGTCTCTTTCAACATCTTTTTCGTTGAATGCAATCCAGTTAACAACTGCATCCCATTGATGGTCTTTCAAAGCATCTTTAATTTGCTCAAAATTATTGATATCCCCATAAATAACTTTTGCTTTTTCAATTGTATTTTCTCTTATGCCTCGATTCAATAAGTATAAGTCAATTCCTTTTTCAATACAAAGTTTGCTTACAGAAGTGCTAATGTTTCCTGTGCCGCCTATAAATAGAACTTTCATTTTGTCCTCATTTAATTTTTGTAAATATAATTATTCTATTCTTTTATATTAAAGTGAAGTTTAGGTCCCAAGCCGGAATTTTCTGAAGAAAAAAATGATGCAACAATAGCACCAAGAGGTTTGATAGCAATTCCTTTTGTTTTCCCGTTTAATAATCTTTGAAGCACAGGTTTTGATATAGTTATAAAATTTTTTCCAAAACGATTTTTATTTACTTCAACATCAATTATCATCTGACTGTTGAAAACTTTATTAATTGGTTTACCTGCAGATAAATTTTCAAGTGTAACATTATTTTGAGTCCAATTGCTGTCACTATCAAGTATTTCTGTTACTCTAATCATGCCAAAGTCTTTTTGATAATCTGTAGAATTTTGAAGAGAAAAAGTTGTCAATTCAAGAAGAGCAGAATTCGAAGCAGTTTTGTTTTTGAATTTATCGAAATCCCATTTCAAAATTATATATTGATTTCCACTTACTGTTAATAAATTAATTTTCTTGCCGATTTCATCATAGGTAAACCAGTTATTAAAATTCATGTCTGAATAGTATAAATCAACAATATAATCTTCCTTTACTGGTAGATGATGCTTAAATATTGATGTATCTGGAACAGGTGGATGATAGGGAATAGGTTCGCCTAAATCTTGTCCAACTGAATCAATGTTTACAATGTCAACTTTGTAGTAATCAATATCAACACGGTATTTTTCAAATCCCCAATCCATTAGAGCAAGTTGAGCATAAACAGTATCGCCAGGTTTGGCATCAAAATTTTTTGTAGTCATGCTTATTGTATGCCAGTTCATTGTATCTGGGATGTCATATTCCATTAAATGTGAATGGAAGTCGGTTGTTCTTTGTGTATTTAAATGAAGATTAATTCTTTTTGGAGCATCACTTACTCTTACTTTGGCTTCTATACGAAATTCATATTTTGGATTTTGAAGGAGTTCAAGATTCATTTTATCAGAAATTCTTCTTCTAATTAATGCCCACCAAATTCCTCTTTTATCTTTTGTTGCATCAACAAAAATAGAAGCATAACCTTTTCCAGAGTGAATAAATTTCATTTCTGCATATCCATCGCCAGTTCTGTAGGTCCACCCATTTAATCCAGTGGTATCTATCAATAGACCATTTTCAAAATTATCAATGAATTGAGGAAAATTATTTTCATAAAATGAAAGGAAAGAAAAAATGAAGATGATTAATAATATTCTGATTTTCATAAAAAGTAGCCCTCTGTATGTGAAAGAGAATTTAAGAGAAAATCGAGCATAATAGTTTAGATTATGTTTTCGAATGCAAACTGTTATAAATATTTTTGCAGCATTAGACAAACGGAAATTTATTTTTTTGTAATAAATATCGAATTATAATTAAAACCGAAGTTAAGTTCTTTTAAGTTTATCTCTGGATAATTTTTTGAAATAAACATTCTGATTTTATTTAATATTTTCTCTTTTTCCTTTTCCATTTTAACATTCAGCGATGGTGTGTTTTTAATATATTGAATATCAGTTTTAAGTGAATTAATCATCATTGTTTTGACTTTAGGCAAGCTGTCATAATCATTGAATCGAATTATGAAATCGTGATAAAGCAAAAATGAGAGAGGCCAGCCGTCCCAATCTTTTTCCCATTCTTTTGTAATTTCAGGAGAAATAATTTGTTTTAATACTCTGTTGAAATTCAATGCATCGCCAAAGTTTTGAACAAATTCATTATGTTTTTGCAAAATCTCTCTTTGGATTTCAATTCTGTATTCTGGTTTAAGTAATTGAACTTTTTCATACAATCTTGATAACTCGAAGAGATAATTATCTACCTTCCAATTTTGGTCTGTGATATTAAATTTAATTACCCATTCAATTTTTGAATTAACAGGTTTGCCGTTTCTTTTTGCAGGATTGAATAATAAATTTTTACAATAATCAACTGCAGTGCTGTCGAGAATAGTGTGTCCTGAAGATTTAACTACATAAACATCTTCGACAATTCCATTTTTGTTAATAGAAAGAATTAATTTAGTGCTGCCCCATATAGCATTTTCCTGAGCAATTTTTGGATAATATAATCTCGGCTGTTTTAATAATGTTGGCGGTTCGAAACCTGCTGCCGGAGTTTTTTCAACTTTACTGCTGCAAGCATAAAATAAGAGTGAAAATAAAATCAATGCAGAAATAAAAAACTTTTTCATAGCGTCACCTCTATCAATTAGTAAAACAAATCTACATTTCCAGCCACAAAGAACTATTTGCTTATTAGAAATATTAAAAATTTCTATAAACTGCAAGGCATAATTAAAATAACAGATTAAGAATTTTATCATGAAATCAAGTCTCTGTAAGCGGCTTCCATCATTATAAAAAATGCTTGACCTTCGGTAGCTGTTCCGGGGTGGTCAAATTCAGGGGAGCCGCAAACACCCTGCACCAATCCAAGTTTGTCAACTTTAGAATGAGCAGCTGCTCTCATTTTATCAGCATGAACTTTATAACTTTTATCAAGCCAGCCGCTTTTTATACCTCGATAAATTGTATAAGCAAGCATTTGAGATAAATTTGTTTCTACAAAAGTTTCTGGATTATCTACAATATTGTGAAATAATCCATCTTTTCTGATGTGTGCAATGCAGCCGTCAATTATATCTTTTACATAATTAATAAGTTTATTTTTTTCTTTCTGCATTGAATCTGGCAGCATATTGATAACTCTTGTTAATCCAGCAGCAGACCAGCCATTGCCAACACCCCAGCAATCTTTTCGAGCAAATTCATTTTTTTCACAATCCCACATGTGCGACAAAAGTTTTTTATCTGGATTCCACAAATAAGAAAATGTTCCTTCTATTTGTTTTACTGCTTCTTCATACTTTCCAGCAACTGCAAGAAATGGAGGAAGCATGTAATTTATATCACTCCAGATTTGTGGAATATTTGTAAAGTGATAGATAATTCCATCTTTGTTGCGGGGAGCTTTATTCATAATGTAATCGAGCAATTTATTAAAACCATTCATCAAAGTTTCATCATCTGTTTTTTTAGCTGCCCAAAGGACTGCTTCGCCAGGGGAACATGCATCACTTAATGCAAATTCTTCTCCGAGCATTGCAAGTCTTCCATCCGGGGATTGTCTTAAAACGGCATCTTTAGCCATAAGTATTACAAGTTCTTCTTCGCCCGATTCGAGCATTGCCTGCATTGCTACACCCTGTTCCCATGTTGCGCGCTGCATGCTTAGCATTGCTAATTTTACTTTTTCAATTGTTGATTTGTTTTTGAATAAAGTTTGATTTTTTTCTCTGCTTTTTGAAAAAATAGATTTGCTCTGTAAACTTAGAATTATTCCTGCAAATGATAAGGTTCTCAAAAATGATTTTCGATTCATTTTATTCTCCTTGATTATTTTTAATTACACAGAGAACCACAGAGTAAAAAAAAGAGAACCACAGAGATTTAAAAATATTGTTTTAACAGTTCCAGCATTTTTCTGTCTAATTTGTGTCCTTTATAATTTTCATATTTTACATCAGCGCGGTTGCTGTTTAGAATTCCAAAATCACCTTTTAAATTCCACATTGCAAAACCCCAGTTAACTTCTTTCCATAGAGATAAAATATCTTCCATCCATTTCAAAGTAATATCATGAGGAGTTTTGTTGTAACAACCCCATTCACCCACATGAACCTGTACACCTTTTTCAACAAGCGGCATCCATGAATCAATTAGTTTTTCTTTTAATGCTGCTTTATCCCATATTTTCCCATCGTCACCTTTGAGGGGCCATGTTGGCGGATTAAAAGTTTCAAATTCATCTTTAGGCACCCATGTTGCTGTGTAATGAGTTAAACTCATTGGGTCATATCCTCTTGTGCTTTGCATTTCTACAATTCCAACTAATCCCATTACAGGATATCTTCCAATATCTTTTCCATCAGCAATGATTAATCTGGTTGGGTCTTCTTCTTTAATTCCTTCAACAAGTGCTTTTACAATTTCAACATATCTTTCTTCATTAGTTTTTTTAGGTGGTTCATTTATTAAATCGAAACTTAATTGAGAATTTGGAATTCCTGCATATCTTCTTGCAATATATTTCCAATGATAAACTGCAGCATCAAGCGCTTTTTGCATATTTTCTGGAGTATCTTCAAATAAATCATAAGGTTCAAGATTTCTTCCATTTATGCAGTAACCAGGAATACGATGTAAATTAAGATTGATGTGAATATTATATTGTTTGCCGAATTCAATAACTTCATCAATATCTTTGAAAACATCTTCATCAATTTTATACCAGTCATCTTTAGAAGACCAATTCCAGTATGACATTGGAATGCGTGCAAAATTAAAACCCCATTCAGCCATTATTTCAAAATCTTCTTCATTGAATTTTTTTCTTCCAAATCCTCCTGTTTTTTCTGTGAGATTAAATCCAATGTAACGTGGAATTTTGTTTGAAGCTTTTTCCTGATTTTTATTCATTGCCAAAGTTTTAATTTCAAAACTTGAGAGTGATAAACCTGCAGAAATGATTGCAGATGTTTTAATAAAATCTCTTCTTTTCATTAATGGTTCTCCTTTTTTGAGTAAGATTTTTAAAAGATTTTTTTGTTAAAAATATAATCAGCTGCTGCAGCAAGCAGGATGTAATTTGTTGTTCCGCCGCCAAGCACATATTCAGTTTGCTGCCATAAATAGGGAAATATTTTCAGTTCTGGTAAATCTGGACGTATCAGTGCAGTGCCGCTTGCAATTCCTCCAGGGATATAACTCCATTCATCTCGATTAAATCCATAAGCAACAGTTAATGAATTAACACCTACTCCAGATACAAAAGATGCAGTGTTTTCTCCCGGATGACAACCAAGCACAAAATTGAGTGCATTAAATGCAAAATCTTTTTTAATTATGTTAGGGAAGGAAAGATGCAGCATTAAAATTTTAACGCCAAATTCCTGAATGTCCCAGCCAGCACCCCAGATGTATGGTTTGTATGGAATTCCATAAGGATTTTCTTTTTGCAATTCAGTAATTCTTTCATATTCTTTTTTTATACTTGATTCAATTTTATTTGTGAAATTTTGTTCACCAATTCTTTGAGTTACTCTTCCAATTGTTTCGCTATAATTTTCTATATTAGATGAAATTTCATTCAGATTATCAATTAATAATTTTCTGTAATTATTCTTTGATGTGGATAAATAGAGTTCTGCGGCAGCATTAATTTTTATTCTGTCATTCTCTTTAGAATTCTGATTGAAAAGTTCTTCTGCAGTCTTCAAACATTTTTCTGATAATTCTGGATTATAATTTTTTAAGACTCTGTATGCAGCAGCAAGTACCTGTGAAGTATAAAGTTCTCTTGATGGATTAATTTCTGTAAAAACAAATCTGTCGTCATTCAAAAGTTTTTTATTCGTAATTGGATTGAATTCATTTTTATTGTAAATAAAATTGTCTGTCATTGTTGAAGCATCACCAAGATGAACATATTGTTTGAGTGATTGACAAATAATTCCTCGATATAATCTTCCCATCGATTCATAAGCATTTATTATTGATAACACACCATGTTCAATTTGTTGAAGTATATCTGGCTTTCCATCAGGTTTGTGAATTATTACAAGTCTTTCACTTTGGTCAATTGTAGTTTGGTCATGTTCAATATGAAAAAGTTCATAAGCAAGAGAAAGTTTATAAACTGTTTCTGCTTGAGATTCAATTCTTAAATCATAATCTCCAGCATCATGCCAGCCGCCGATGTTTAGTTTTGGAACGTGTTCACCAGATTTGTACTTAGTTAAAGTAGATTCATGTTGATAATAACCATCGAAATGATTGTAATTTGTTGGTGCCATTATTGCATCATCCATGTGACATAAGCCATGCCATACTTTGTATCTATCCTCAACTCTCATGTGACACATTTGAACTGGAAGAAAATAATCTAAGGTTGGCTGCCAAACTCCTTTTGCAAAAATATCTCTTTTGATTTCAAACACATTTGATTCTGTATTGCCATATTTAATTTTATAAAGTCCCTCATCTTTGATTTCAGAAAAATCAAATCGTAAATATTTGTAACGAAGAAAATTTCCCCATAAACGAGGATTGGTTTCTTGTTTAATAATTATTTCAGAATCCTCATTGATTTTGATAAGATTTATTGGTTCAAAAATTTGAGTTCGTTTGTCAAGTTCAATTACAGCAAATTTATTTTGGTCTGGATGAAATCCAACTTGAGAAATTTGAATTACAGGTTTATATCTCCATGATGTATCAATTGCGGGTGATATTATCCATTCTACTGCATGTTTTGTAACATTTGAAGGAATGTTTGAACGAATAATAAACCAGCCGTTGTTGTGCAGACTTCTTCCATCAAGAAGGATTAATTGATTTATCGTGCTCGAAATTTTTATTCGTTTTTCTTTTTTGTCGGGTGCAACAATTAATTCTTTTCCTTCGGCTAATGGTTTTGCCTGAAGTTTATTCTCTTTGTCATATTCAAGTTCACTTACAGGTTGACGCGGGAATTGACCTGTTTTTCCATCCATTAAATAAAATTCTCCAAAGTATTCAGCAGGAAATAATTCTAAGTTAAAGCCAACTTTTTGCGACCATTCTTCTGGCAGGGGATTATCGAGGTCGACAATTATTTTTATTCTGTTTCCAATTGCTTCGGTTTTAATTTTGTATTTCAGTTTTAAATCTGGATAAATAATTGGATTAAATCCTTTTCTATCTTTGCTTGAATCAGGATACCATAATTCAACTTCAATCGAATTATTTTTTCTGTCAATTATTCTTCTTCCCATTTTAGGAACAGGAGACCATTGACCTGGAGTTGGTTCTAATCGAACATCTCCATTTGCTGCAAGTCTTTTCCCAAACATTATTATTGTAATTCCACCTTGATGACCTTCAGGATAAAAATCATCATACGACATTATGTTTAATCCGGGAAGTTCGTAATATCCTGAATCATTAATTTTAAGCTCTGGTTCATTTTGACTGAATATTGAATTTACCAGTAAAATTAGAATAATGAAGCTTAATGCTGATTTCATTTATGCCCTTTCAATTTTTTGATAAATGAAATTAATGCATAAAAAGTGCCATCAAATATTTAGTATTTCAAACATCAAGTAAAATTGTTCTTAACCGTTTCTTTTATCTTTATAATAAATATTTATCATTAAGATAAAATCCAAATTGCACTTCATTAAACCATGTCAATAAAGAACCTTGTCTATAATTAAAAAAATTTTTGGGACGATTATGTTTGTGAAAAATTATTTAAAAGGTGGGAGCTTGATTAAACAATCTCGCAGTAATTTTATTTTGATAATTTTTATTGCAATATCAATATTAATTCTGATAAATGGATGCAGCACAACACATCAAATTGTAAGCAGTTGGAAGTCAGACAGTTTAGTTGTAGATGGTGATTATTCTGATTGGCAGAATAAACTTGAATATATCAAAGATGAAGATGCTTCGGTTGGTATTCAAAATGACAGAAATAATATTTATTTATGCTTGATTGTTGATGAACCGCAAAAGGCAATGCAAATGCTTAGAGCTGGATTTGTTATATGGTTCATTCCTGATGATGAATCAAAAATTCTTGGATTAAAATTTCCACTTGGGATTTCAGAAATTGGATTCGATAGAAATGAAATAATGCAGTGGAGAAGAGATAGAACTTTGAGAAATGAAGATGAAAGAAGAAATAGAAATGAAAGATTGAATCTCGAAAAAGTTCTTGAAAGATTGCTTGAACGAGAAAAGAATTTTGAAATAGTTGATAAATCAAAATATCCGCTTTGGATGTATCCACTTGAAAATGATAAAGGAATAAAAATTAAAATCTCGGCTAAAGGAAATAAACTTGTATACGAACTTCAGATTCCGTTTTCAAAAGAACAGGAAAATAATTTTTATATTACTGCAGCAATGGGTGAAAATCTTAAAATTACATTCGAAACTTTAGAACTGGAATTTCCATCTGGAGAAAGAGATACTGAAAGAAATTTTCCTCAAGGTGGATTTGAAAGACCATCAGGAGGAATGAGAAGAATGATGCCTGCATTTACACGAGTAGAGCCTTTGAATTTTAGTGTGAAAGTAAAATTAGAAAAACAAAACTAAAGTAAATTACTTGCAAGTTCAGCAAGAAGAGAACGTTCACCTTTTTCAAGATTTACATGAGCATAAAGTTTTTGTCCTTTGAAATGTTCTATCAAGTAAGAAAGTCCATTTGATTGTGCATCAAGATAAGGATGGTCGATTTGATAAATATCTCCGGTGAGAACAATTTTTGCTCCTTCACCTGCACGAGTAATAATTGTTTTAACTTCGTGAGGTGTTAGATTTTGTGCTTCATCAACAATAAAGTAAATTCTTTGCAAACTTCTTCCTCGAATATAACTTAATGGTTCTATTACAAGTTTTTCTTCTTTTATCATTGAATTGATTAGCTGATAATTTTTATCTGTTTCGGGAAATTGGTCTTGAATAACTTTTAGATTATCCCACAAAGGCTGCATGTATGGAGCTAATTTACTTTCAACATCGCCGGGCAAGTATCCAATATCTTTATTGCTAAGAGGAACAACGGGACGAGCAACATAAATTTGTCTATAATTTTTTCTTACATGTAAAGCACATGCAAGTGCAAGAAGCGTTTTACCTGTGCCTGCTTTTCCTGTTAATGTAACAAGCGGAATGTCAGGATTGCATAAAGCGTTTACAGCAAAAGTTTGTTCTGCATTTCGAGGTTTTATTCCATAAACAACTTCTTTATCAATTCTTTTGAATTTTTCCATTTCACTATCGAGAACAGTAAGAATGGAACGAGATGAATTTCTCATTATAAAAAATTTATTTGGGACTGCTTCCGTTTTTATTTTTTTCAAAATTTGTTTTGCAGGAACTTCATACGGCGGCTGATATAATTTTTGTAAAATGTCATCATCAAAATTTTCAATTACAGCTTTTCCGCTGTATAGTTCTTCGATGTTTGGAATTCTGTCTGTAGTATAATCTTCTGCAGGAATTCCAATAGCTTTTGCTTTCATTCGAAGATTAACGTCTTTGCTTACAAGTATTACTTTCCCTTTTTCTTTGTTTTGTTTTGAGGCTTCAAAAGCTGCACTTAAAACACGATGGTCAACATTATCTTCTCTAAAAATTTCCTGAATTTCTTTATTTAACCCTCTTGTAATAACAATTCTTACTTTTCCTTTGCCGCGGCCTAAAGAAACCCCGCCGTTAAAAATTTCATTGCCAGTTATTGAGTCAAGTGTTCTTGCAAATTCGCGGGCATTTAAATTTATTACTTGATTTCCTCTCTTAAAATGGTCTAATTCTTCAATTACAACAAGAGGAATGATTATATTATTTTCTTCAAAGTGATGTATGCAGGTTGGGTCGTGCAAAATAACATTTGTATCAAGAACAAAAGTTTTAGGATTGGATTTTTTCATGCTGTATATGAATTATCAAATATCATTTAATGATTAATAAAATGTTATTTAATTCTTATTCTAAATTTCTGATAATAACTTACAAAATTTTTTTACTAAAATCGAAATTCACTAAATTACATTTGTATTAAATTTCTTTGGGGGAAAGATGGCTATTCAAACTATTAATCCCGCTACAAATCAGGTGGAAAAAACTTTCGAAGAAATTTCTTTAGAAAATGTATTCAACATTATTGAAGATGTTGATAATTCTTTTCAATTCTGGAAACAAACAACTTTTGCGGAAAGAAGTTTGCTGATGAAAAATGCAGGAAAACTTTTGAGAGATAATAAATATGAATATGCAAAAATCATTGTAACTGAAATGGGGAAACCAATCACGCAGGCAGTTTCTGAAGTTGAAAAATGTGCCTGGGTGTGTGATTATTATGCTGAGAATGCAGAAGAATTTTTACAAAAAGAATTTGTTTCAACAGATGCTTCAGAAAGTTATATCCAATTTGACCCTCTTGGAGTTGTTTTTGCAATTATGCCGTGGAATTTTCCTTTCTGGCAGGTATTTAGATTTGCCGCACCAGCATTGATGGCAGGAAATGCATGTATTCTTAAACATGCATCAAATGTTCCGATGTGCGCTCTTTCAATTGAAAAAATTTTTGAAGAAGCAAATTTTCCTAAAAATTTATTTAAATCAATTTTAATCAGCTCTGCAGAAGTTGAAGAAGTAATTAATCATCCAAAAGTAAGAGCAGTTACTTTAACAGGCAGTGAATATGCAGGAAGACAAGTTGCAAAATATTGTGGTAAGCTATTGAAAAAATCTGTAATGGAACTTGGGGGCAGCGACCCATTCATTGTTCTTGAAGATGCTGATATTGATGCGGCTGTCAAAACTGGTGTAACTGCAAGATTAATAAATAATGGACAAAGCTGTATTGCTGCAAAACGATTTATTGTTGTTGAAAAAATTTATGATGAATTTGAAAAAAAGTTTGTTGATTTGATGTCGAAAGTAAAAATTGGAAATCCTATGGATGAATCAACAGAACTTGGACCAATTGCAAGAGAAGATTTATTAAATGAACTTGAATTTCATGTAAAGAAATCAGTTGAATGTGGAGCTGTTGTTTTATGCGGCGGAAATAGAATTAACACAGTAGGTTTTTACTTTGAACCGACTGTGTTAACAAATGTAAAAAGAGGAATGCCAGCTTATGATGAAGAAATTTTTGGTCCCGTTGCATCATTGATAAAAGTAAAAAATGAAGACGAAGCAATTGAACTTGCTAATGATACAAAATTTGGTCTCGGTGCATCATTGTGGACTCGAGATATTGAAAAAGCAAAATATTATGCTGGAAAAATTGAAGCAGGTTCAGTGTTTATCAATGGAATGGTAAAGAGCGATCCGCGATTGCCATTTGGCGGAATTAAAAATTCAGGTTATGGTCGAGAGTTATCTCATTACGGCATAAAAGAATTTGTAAATATTAAAACTGTGTGGATAAAAATTTAGTCTTCTAATTTTGCAATTGCATTTTTAATTCTATGAGCACCTTCAATTAAATTTTCCTCAGAAGTTGAATAAGATAGTCTTATGTATTCATCTGCTCCAAATGCACTTCCGGGAACAACGGCAACTTTTTCTGTCTGCAATAAGTAAAGAGCAAAATCAAATGATGATTGAATAATTTGTTTATTATTTTTTTTGCCAAAGAAAGAAGAAATCTTCGGGAACAGATAAAATGCTCCTTGAGGCTTATAGCATTTCAATCCTTTAATTGATGTTAATTCATCATAAAGAAGATTTCTTCTTTTTTCAAATTCTTTTTGTGAATATTTTATAAAATCCTGTTGACCAGTTAAAGCTTCCAGAGCAGCTTTTTGTGAAATCGAAGAAGTATTTGATGTGCTGTGACTTTGAATCTTATTCATCGCATTAATAATTTCTTGCGGACCAGCAGCATAACCAATTCTCCAGCCTGTCATTGAATACGATTTTGAAAATCCATTAACTGTAATTGTTTTCCTTTTAATTTTTTCACTTAATGATGCAAGGCTTACAAATTCACTATTGTCATAAATTAATTTTTCATAAATCTCGTCAGATAAAATATAAAATTCACCTTCTTCAAGTATTGGAATGAGTTTTTCCAAATCTTTTCTTGAATATAAACTTCCAGTTGGATTAGAAGGATTGCAAAGAATTAAAAGTTTAGTTTTTTCAGTAATTGCATTCTTTAATTGTTCGGGTGTAATCTTAAATTCTGTTTCCTCATCAGTATGAATGAAAACTGATTTCCCATTTGACAGTGATACAATATGTGGATAAGAAACATAATAAGGTGCAGGAATTATTACTTCATCATCATCTTCAACAATTGCAAGTATTGCATTAAAAATACTCTGCTTTGCACCTGATGAGACAATAATTTCTTCCGGTTTGTATTCGAGATTGTTTTCTATTCTTAACTTTTCTGAGATTGCTTTTCGAAGTTCATAAATGCCGGAGTTTATTGTGTATTTCGTAAAATTATTTTCAATTGATTTTATAGCAGCTTCTTTAATGTTTTGAGGTGTAGGAAAATCAGGTTCTCCTACAGTTAAGTCAATTAAATTTTCTCCTCTTGCTTTCATTTCAATTGCCTGCTGAGCAATTTTCATAGTAGGAGAAACAGTAATTTTATTTATTCTTTGTGAAAGATTTAATGCCATATGTTTAATTTATAATTTGAATGAAATTTGAGGTGGAAAGTTAATGTAAATTATAAATTAAACCAATATGAAAACTTAATCATTAAAACATTATTACCTGTTGTTTGCCATAAATTTTTTATATCGCGTTTGAAATCAAATACTCCTGGATTATCTTCATTAACTTGATCATGAGACCAAACAAAATATAAAACTGAGCCGGGTTTTACTTCCCATCTTAAAACTGCAGTACCTCTTAATGATTTGAAATTGAAATCTGGATTTCCAAATCTAAATGGCATTGCAGGACCATTGCCATCGGGATCAACAATGTATTCATTATTTTCTTCATCATATTTTATTGAAGAATTATTTTGTCCATAAGTTAAATATGACATGCTTTTGGGTTTGCTTAGTTCTTTGAATTCTTGATAATCTCCAACTGCAAAAAGCGGCTGCAGATAGACCTGCAAAGTTAATGTTGGTGTAAAAGCCCAATTGAGTCTAATATTAGCAGATAAAGTATGTTGAATAATTTTTCCAAAAACATATCTGTTGAAATATGTATTTACTGCATAAGGGTCTTCAAATTTATCTATCCACTGTGTTGGATTGATTGAATATGAAAAAGAAGGACCAATGCTGAATTTAATTTGTGAATTTGGCTTCCAGTCTAAATCAATGTTTATTCCTTCGTAAATTCCACCAAGTTTATCTTTTCCATATTCATTTTCAAATTCCAGTATTAATTTTTCTTTTTCATCAGTTTCTGCATGAAACCAGAAACCCCATTCAGCAGGATTTTTAGTCAAAGGACCTCCTCTTGTTAGCGAAGGCCTAAAGGCTTCGAATTCATAACTACCGCCAATTGAAATGCTGTAATAATTTGTAAATGTTCCTCCAAATCTGCCCCATATAAAATTAGTGATAATATTTCCATCGTAATTATAAGACCTTGCATGAGCAACATAAATAAATTTTGACCTGAAAATTTTTTCTGGTTCAAACCATCTGTATCCTAAAACAATATGTGTATTAATTTTATCTGCATTCCATTGAAATCCTAAATCATTATGTTCAAATCCGGGCGAGACAGCTCCCACTGATGCATTGACATAAAAATTTCCTTCCTGTTTATTTAACATTAATCTACCATAATACCCTGAAAGTGAAGTTCTTGTAGAATCAAGTTTTAAAAATTTTGCATCAGGTCTTTGAAGATATCGATATGGTCTTTGTTGAATTTCAAGTAAACTTTCTTTACTTCCTTCTACATAACTGCCGGTAAAAGCTCCAGTTAAAACATAGATCTTTGATTCGTCCAAAAATGTCCAGCCGTCAATTCCAAATGTATATGCATTTTTTGGTAAAATATTTTTTAATGAGTTTGTGCGTAAATCTCTGTTAACACTTGTAAACATAAATCCAAGTGATAGTTTTCCTTCATTGAATTCTTTTTTTGTTCTAAGAACTCCATAGTGAGTTAAAGGTTCTACTTCTTCATCGTGTTTTGTTCCATTATTAAATAAAGTTGCATAAGTTCGTTCTGTTATTGCGCTTACAGCTCCAATAGAAGTTGTTTCGTCTAATTTGCCTGTTAATTTAGCAGCCCCTAAAATTCTGGTTTCAGATGGATAGTTTACAAATTCATTGTCTGAAATATCGCCGTGTGGTCTGCTTCCAATTCTTCTTGAATAAAAAAGCTGAGGCCAACCAAAATTAAATCCCCAGTTATTATTTGCCCCGCCAATACCAAAATAAAAAATGTTAGAGCCTTCAATAAAAAATGGTCTTTTTTCTTCGAAGTAAGATTCAAAAGCTGTTAGATTAATTACTGCAGGATCAACTTCAACTTGACCAAAATCTGGATTAATAGTTCCATCAATATTTAGATTGGTGCCTAATCCTATTTTGAAATCTGTTCCAATTGAAGTTTTGTATTGATTGCTTTTGTAGAAAGGGTCATTTGCATCATGAACAAGATACTGAGCTTTTTGAACTACATAAGGAAAAATTTCAATTCTTTGTTTTGATTTTATTCCAGATAAACCGTCAAGTATTGCAAATCTTGAAACAAATCCACTTTCTTTTTTAGGAACCATAACATAGTATGACCTTTCATTTTTTCTTTTAATTTCTCTGGCAAAATTAATTCCCCATTTCATTTTGTCAGATTCTTTGAAGCGGAGTTGAGAAAAAGGAATTTTCATTTCAACTGTCCATCCTTTTTCGTCGATGTTAGTTTTAGCTTCCCAAATTCCATCCCAAGTGTTATCATCCCAGCTGTCGTTAAATAAAACTCCGTCAATTATAGAACCCCCGGCATTAACCGCAAAAAAGTAACCGTTCTTTTTGTCATTATAAGGGTCAACATAAAAAGCGAACCAATCAGAAAGCATATAGTTATCGCGCCTTGTTAAACTTGCATCAATTAATTCAGGGTGAGAATCAAAACATCTTGCAGCCACGTAAATGTTTTCGTTATCATAAGCTACCCACACATGCGTTTCTTCAGAAGCAGGCTTTCCTTCATCAGGATCTCTTTGTGTAAAATCTTTAATTGGAGGATTTTGCCAGATAGGTTCATCTAACTTTCCATCAAGAATAATTTTAATACTCTCTGATTTCAACGCAGGAACAACTTTATCGCTGTTAGTTCTTCCTGCAGAAAAGAATAATGATGGTATAAATAAAATTACCAGAAATAGCAATAATTTTTTCATATTTATCTCTTTTTTTAATCTGTATTCTAATTTCACTGAACATTTAGACTTAGCACAATTCAAAAAGTTACTATGATAATTAATTTTTACGGATAAAATCTTTTCATACTCAAAAGAATTTTTATGATGTATATCAAACTAATTTTATTATTAAAATGTTTGTTTAATAATAAAGAAAATTTGAATAGCAAAAATAATTAGTTCATTCTGCACTTAAAATGTTCTTTTTTGATAAAGTATTTCTGAATGAGACATTCTAAAATATTGTAGTTGGAATTTGTAAAGATATTGCAAGAATTTCTTTGGCATATTGATTGAGGTTATCATAAATGTTATTGTTCTTCTAAGAAAAAATTAAAAGGCGGCGGTTATTCTGGCGGGCAGTAAATCGGCTGGGCTGTTCGCTGGGATTTCCGCTCACCTTTTTTAAACTGGGAACCCACCAAATCTCTCCAAGAATTTTGGTTATTAAACATAATTTGAGTAATTTTGCGCACTTTCAAATGAAATTAAGGTAAAAAATGAAGAGAACATTTCAACCAAGCATTAGAAAAAGAAAAAATACACACGGTTTTCGTGAAAGAATGTCTACAAAAAACGGCAGAAAAGTTCTTGCAAGAAGAAGAGCTAAAGGCAGAAAAAAATTAACTGTAAGTGACGAACGCTGATAACAACACCTCGCATAATAAGCGAGGAGGTTCATTTGAAACTATTTGGTCTTTCTGCAAAAGAAAGAATCAAAAAGAAAAAAGAATTTGAACTTGTCTATTCAAAAGGCGAAGTTATTTATTCTTCTAATTTTAATCTAAAAGCAATTTTTTATATTGAGAATAATCCGAATTTCGTTGGAGTTAAAGTTGCGTTCGCAATTTCAAGAAAAAGTGGTAAGGCGGTCTGGAGAAACAGATTAAAAAGACTTTTACGAGAATCGTACCGTCTGAATAAACAAATTTTAAAAACTCTTTGTGATGAAAAGAAAGTTTGTTTGTATATAATTTTTTCTTCAAATACATTAAATGAAGGAAAGAACAAGAAAATAAAATTGTGCAATATTATGCCCGAAGTTGTAGATTTGATGAATAAGATTAAGTTAAGAATTTAAAATGCGATTTATCTTTATATATTTAATTAAAATCTATCAAAAAATAATATCACCGCTTTTCCCTTCTTCCTGCCGGTTTTATCCAACTTGCTCTCAGTATGCTGTAGAAGCTTTGTCAAAATACGGCGTGTTGAAGGGAGGATTAAAAGCTGTGTGGAGAATTTTAAGATGTAATCCATTCAGCAAAGGCGGATATGACCCACTTGAATAATTATAGGAACTATAATGGATAAACAATCAACAATTGGATTTATTTTAATCGGTATAATTTTAATTCTCTGGCTCTACTGGAATACTCCAACACCACCTCCACCTCAAAAACAAACTGTTGATACTACGGCTGTTCAAAAAGAGATTAAAGAGAAAAAAGAAGAAAAAATTACTGAAGCTCAAAAAGAAGATTCTACTAAAACAGAAACAACTCTTGGAAATATTACAAAACCTGAACGAATAATTACAATTGAAACCGACCTTGCAAAAATTGAATTGACTTCGCACGGTGCAAAGATTAGAAAATATTACTTGAAAAAATATGAAACATGGTATTACAAAGAATTTGATAAATCTGATTTTTATAACCGTCATGTTCAGCTTGTTAATACTGAACAGGGCGGCGATTTTAATATAATTTTTGTTACGAAAGATGGAAAATTAGTTAACACTTCTAATTTTGATTTCGATTTTAATGCAGATAATTATTATTACAAATTGAGCGGTAATGATTCTCTTGTTTTAACATATAATTTTACAACACCAGACAATAGAACAATTAAAAAGATTTTCACTTTTCGCGGTAACAATTATTCTGCAGATGTAGATATTGAATTTGAAAATTTTGATGATGTTATAAGCAGCTACAGATATGATGTGGTTTGGAATAATGGAATCAACTTTACAGAGAAAAATTCTGTTGACGAAGCTAATCACTCAAATGCAAGTGTTTATGCAGGCGAAGAGCAAACAATAATTGATGCCACACACGAAGGAGAAAAATACACAAAAGATATTAATGGAAAAGTAGACTGGGTTTCTGTAAGAAATAAATATTTCACTATAATCTTAGCTCCAAATAATCCAAGTGACGATGGTGGTGCTTATATTGAAGGAATTCATAAACAATATTTAATTGGTGTTCGTGAATTTTATAGCATGAGTCTTAAAGTTCCTTTCAAAAATCAAAAGTATCAAAAGGATTCTTTCAAATTATATCTTGGTCCAATTGATTATGATGTTCTTAAAAGTTATGGAAAAAATTTTGAAGTAATAGTTGATTTCGGAAGTTTCTTTGGATTGAAATTTATAATTCGACCAATTTCTGAATATGTACTTTTACCACTGCTCCAATTTCTTCATAAATTTATTCCAAATTATGGACTTGTAATTATCGTTCTTTCAATTATTATAAAATTTGCACTGCATCCTTTAACACGACAAAGCATGAAGTCGATGAAAAAGATGCAGCTGCTTCAGCCAAAGATAAATGAAATTAAGGAAAAGTATAAAGACGACCCTCAGAGAATTCAAAAAGAAACAATGAAGCTTTATTCAACTTATGGAATTAATCCAATGGGTGGATGTCTGCCTATGCTTTTACAAATGCCTATATTAATTGCTTTGTGGAGTTTGTTTAATAATGTTATTGATATAAGGCAGCAGCCGTTTATGTTGTGGATTGATAATCTTTCTGCTCCAGATAAAATTTATAAACTTCCTTTTAAAATCCCTCTATTTAATATTGATATCATAAGTGGACTTGCATTATTGCTTGGAATAACAATGTTTATCCAGCAAAAGCAGAGTGTAAAAGACCCATCGCAAAAAGCTCTTGTTTACATTATGCCAATTATGTTTACATTGATGTTTATGGGATTCCCATCAGGATTGAATCTTTATTATTTCATGTTCAATTTGCTTTCAATTGCACAACAATATTATATCAATAAAAGAAAAGATGATGTTGAACTTGTTCCTGTAGCAGACCCAAAGAAAAAGAAAGGATTTATGGCTCGAATGATGGAAGCAGCAGAAAAGCAGGCTCAAGCACAAAAGAAATCTGTTCATAAAAGAAAATAAACTGCGGTTCAAACCGTTGTGAATAAATTTTATAGACTTTTCATTATAGTTATTTTAACTGCTTCTGTATTTGCACAGCAAAAAGATACGCTAAGGTTAAACCTGATTGACAAAAAATTGCCGTTTGGTTTAACCAAAAAAATTCCAGATAATCTTCCTAAGATTGGAATTGCATTAAGTGGCGGAGGTGCCCGCGCAATTTCTCAATTGGGAATCTTAAAAGCATTTGAAGAAAAAAATCTTCCTGTCGAAATTATTGTTGGAACAAGCATGGGCAGTATAATCGGAGGTCTTTATTCTTCCGGTTATAATTTGAACGAGCTTGATTCAATTGTTACATCAACAAACTGGGGCGACTTTTTCTCAATCGAACAAACAAATCGAAATGAATTGTTTGTTGACCAGAAAATTACTCAAGATAAAGCTGTTGTTACTTTTAGATTGGAGGGACTTAAACCATTAATCCCAAAATCTATACTTTCGGGTCAGCGCGGTGCAAATTATCTAAATTTGCTTGCATTGAGTGCTCCAATTAAATCAAAAAATAATTTTGATGAACTCCTCTATAAATTTAGAGCAATAGCAACAGATTTAGTTTCTGGAAAAGAAATTATTCTTGATGAACCACCACTTGGACTTGCAATGCAGGCAAGTTCAAGTGTAACTCTTCTTTTGCCTCCAGTAAAAAAGGATTCTTATAGTCTGGTTGATGGTGGACTTGTAGCAAATATTCCAGTAAAGGAAACTCGGAAACTTGGGGCTGATATTGTAATTGCTGTAAATGCTGTAAGTCCACTTTATCAGGAAAGCGAATTAAATTATCCATGGGTAATTGCAGACCAATTGGTAAGTATTCCAATGCAAATATTAAATGAACAGCAACTTGAAGAAGCTGATTTTGTAATTCAGCCTGATTTGCATGGAAGAAAAAATACAGATTTCGACAGCTTGAATGATCTTGTAATGAAAGGTTATGAAGCTGCTCAAAAAGTAATAAGTAATATCGAAAAAAAATTTGAAGTTCAATTTAAAAACAAATTGCCTTTTCAAGATGAATATTTGACAAATGTTTTTATTAAAAGTACTTCATCTTATGCAGATAAAATATTTAGAACAAAATACTATGATTTAATTAGCAAGAAGGATTTATTATATAAACTTTACCTTTTGCAACGCTTCGGAAATTTTAAGGACTTGTTTTATGAAATTACAACAGAGAAAAACAAAACTCTTATTAATCTGCATGCAATTGAAAATCCCAAAATAGAAAGTTATGAATTAAGGGGCGATTCGATTCTTACTGCAAAAGATTTTACAAATATTTTAAATCCTCTTCTTGAAAAACCATTCAATCCTGATTCGGTTTTAGTAGCACTTCTAAAAATTTTGCATTTGTATCGCTCAAAAGGTTATGTCCTTGCTCAGATTGTAAAAACAGATTTTGATGAACATTCCAAAAAGCTTCTAATAGAAATTGATGAAGGAAAAATTAATAATGTTTTTGTTGAAGGGAATGAAAAAACAAATGAAAGAATTGTAACAAGAGAATTTCCTCTTAAACATGGAGATTATTTCAAATATAATGATGCAAAAATTGGTTTATCAAATCTGCGCAGCACAAATTTATTTGAACAAGTTGAGTTGTTGACAGAAAACAACTCTGGCAGAAACGATATAAAAATTCGTTTGATTGAAAAGCCATCGAGCGTTTTGCGTTTAGGATTTAGGGTTGATAACGAGAATTATTCACAAATGTCAGTAGATATCCGTGACGAAAATTTTAATGGAACAGGAACTGAAGTAGGTGCAATATTTTCAGGCGGAATTAGAACTCGTTCATACATCTTGGAACACAAAGCAAACCGTGTCTTCGATACATACTTAACTTATAAAATAAGAGCATTTTATGAATTTAATGATGTAAATGTTTATGCAAACGATACTACGGCTGCATTTAATAAATTTATTCGTAATAAAATTGGGGAATACAGACAAATATTTTTTGGAGGGTCTTTCGGAATTGGAACACAGGTCCAAAGATTTGGCAATCTTTTAGTCGAAGCAAGATTTCAACAAGACCAAATTAAAAATAAATCAAGTTATTCTATACCAACTTATATATCGATGATTTCAGGATTACGATTCACACTTTTTATTGATTCACAAAACGATTATCCTTTCCCAACAGAAGGATTTCTTGTAAGAACATTTTACGAAACCGCACAAGCTGCTTTAGGAGGAGATGTTAGTTACACAAAATTTTATTTCGATTACAAAAACACTTTTAGCATAAAGAAAAATCATACAATGATATTTAAAACAATTTTTGGATTCGCAGATAAAACTTTGCCACTTACTCAACAGTTTTCGCTTGGGGGACAAAATTCTTTCTTTGGAATGAGAGAATATGAATATCGAGGGAGACAAATTTTTCTTACATCTCTTGGTTATCGATATAAATTACCTGTTAAACTTTTTTTCACAACTTATGTTAGTCTTCGTTACGATTTAGGTTCAATCTGGAGTCAAAAAGAAGAAATTCGATTTAAAGATTTACGACATGGAATCGGCGGAACAATTTCATTCCAAACGCCGGTTGGTCCTGCCGATTTTTCTTTTGGGAAAAGTTTTTATATAAAAAACACACTTCCAAATAATATTGTGGTTTGGAGTCCAACATTTTTCTACTTCACAATAGGATATTATTATTAAAAATATTTTTCTAAAGAAAGTTAATTACAAATCTTTAATTCTTCTTTCCTGCTCCATTGCCTTTTCACCAAGAGCTGCATATTTAGCTTCCTTTTGACGGTCGCCAAGTTTTTTATACAAATTTGAAAGTGCAAAATAAACTTTACTTTTTATTTCAACCTGCGGCAAATTTTCTTCAATTATGCTTAATATTTTTTGATTTGTGGGAAGTTCTAAATCATAGTTGTAAAGTTTAAGAAGTCCCAACAAAGGTTCATGTGATGATGGATTAATTTGAATTGCTTTAATGTAGTAATTAATTGCACTTTCAAGATAATCAAAATTGTTCTGGAGATTTTCAAAAACTTTTGCTGTCCACATCGAAATTTGAAATCTGTGTTCAATGAGTTCTCTTAAAAGTTTTTCTGTATACATTTTTATTTCGTCGAGTGATAGAGCAGGATTTGCAAGCAAAACTTTATAAATTTCTACATCAGTAATTTTGAGTTTGATTGCTTCATCAAATGCATCAAACAATTCATCTGATGAATTAGAATTTCTGAAAATATTTTCTATTCTCTTTTTTATTTCCTCATTCATAGATAAATTTTTATGCTGATTTATTTTTTAGCAATGCTACATTTTCAATATGATAAGTATGAGGAAACATGTCAACAGGTTGTATTTTAACTAACTCATATTTTTCATTGCAAAGTAGTTTTATATCCCTTGCTTGAGTTGCAGGATTACAACTGATGTAAACAATTTTTTCTGGATTTAACTGAAGAATATCATTCACTGTTTTGGGATTCATTCCGTTTCTTGGTGGATCGGCAATTACAATATCGGGTTTTGGTAATTTATTTTGTTTTATGAAAGGAAGCAATGATTTATTCAAATCCCAGAGCAACGGCTGAAAATTAGAAACATTATTTATATCGATATTTATTTTTGCATCCTCGACGGCAGAAGTAACGCTTTCAAATCCAAAAATTTCTTTTGCGTATTTTGAAATGAATATTGGAATTGTGCCAGCACCAGAATATAAATCATAAACAATTTCATTGCCTTGTAATGATGCGAAATTCATTGCTGTTTCATAAAGTTTTTCTGCTTGAAGTGTGTTTGTTTGAAAAAATGAATTAGCACTAATTCTGAATTTATAATTCCCAATAAAATCATAAATGAAACCAGAACCGTGATAAACAATTTCATAATCACCTAAAGCTACTTGTGATTTCTTTTTGTTTATGTTGTTAACAAAAGTTGTTATTTCGGGAAAGTTCTTTAATAATTCATCTCGATATTCTAAAATTAATTTTTCATTTTCTTCTGAAGTTACAAGATTCACCATTAAGTCATTTGTATGAACTGATTGACGAATTACAAGATTTCTTAGAAATCCTGTATGTGTGAGTGTTGAATAAATTGAAGCATTTCGTTCCTTGAAAAATTTTCTGGTGAAATTTAGAATTTTATTGCTCAATTCAGACTGCAGAAAACATTCATCAATATCAAGAACTTTATCGAAGAAATTAGGAATGTGTAAACCAAGAGCAAAGTCTTTATCCCGAACTTCCTGCATTGATGCAATTTCATTTTCAGTGAGCCATCTTTTTGCAGCAAAAGAAAATTCCATTTTATTTCTGTAGAAGAAAATTTTTTCTGAAGGAATTATTGACTTAATTTCAAAATTTGATAGCCCGCCAATTCTTTCAAAAATATCTTTGACCTGTTCTTCTTTGTATTTTAATTGAACATTATAATCAAGATTTTGCTGCTTGCAGCCGCCGCAAATTCCAAAATATTTGCACAGTGGCTTTACACGGTAAGAAGATTGTTTAATGATTTCTTTTACTTTTCCTTCAGCATAAGTTTTTTTAACCTTTGTTATCTGTGCAATAATTTTGTCGCCAGGATAAGAGCCATCAACAAATACAACAAATTTTTTGGGATTAGTCTCTGTTTGTGAATGAACTTCTTTTATAATTTTTGAAATCCCTTTCCCTTCAAAGGCATAATCTGTTATTTCAAGTTCTATTAAATCTCCCTTTTTCAATTTTCACCTTTCTGTAATAATAATACAAAAAATCCAAGGTATTTATTTCCGCCTAATTTTAGATAAGCATTTGATTCATGACTAAATCTGTTAATCACTTTTTTATAATACGCTTTTTCTTGTTCATCTAATTTTTCTTTTGCACTTTTTAATTTTTCAATTGCAGTAGAGTAATAATCTTTTAGAGTTTCAGATAAATCATTTTTTTCAATTACCTTGAAATTTCTTTCGAGATAATATTTTTCTAAATCTTCAATGAATAAAGGCAGCAGGTTGGATGAATCATAAATATCCTGCATAAATTTTGGAGTCTCTTTTTTTAGAGAAACAAGTTCACCTGCACAAAAATATCCTGCAGGTTTTAAAATTCTTTTTATTTCTTTAACGATTTTGTTTCTGTTTTTAAGAGAAATTGAAGCCTGAGCATAAATTAAATCAAATTGGTTATCATTAAAATCTGTTTTTTCATAATCCATAAGTACAGCATTTACCTCTGGAGTATTTCCTAATTCAAGTCTTGAAGTTATGAATGATTCATAATCATCAACAATTAAATTTACTTTTGTGTTATAATGCTTTGAAATCTCAGAAGCAATATTTTCGCTTCCAGCACCAATAACAAGTATTTGTTCTAATTTCGTTTTTAAGTTATCAAATAGAAATTTAATCTGATGAGTTGTTCCGGGTAATAAAATTGTTTTCATAAATTATTTAATTAACCAATAAGTTCTCGAATAATTGAAACCATTTCTTCAATGTTGTAAGGTTTACTAATAACTCTATTTACAATTCGTGTTAAATTGGCATCTTCATAAAATTCACTTTGGGAACCTGTAGCTAGAATTACCGGCAAGTCTTCATAAATTTCTTTTACTTTTTTAATGCATGAAATTCCATCAATGTCCGGCATTTTCTGGTCAATAATCAAAATATCAGGAATTAATTTTGAGTTTATCTTTGAAATAACATCATTGCCGTCCGATGCAGTTATAACATTATAGCCATAAGATTCAAGCAGTTCTGATAATAATTCTCTAAGAATAATTTCGTCTTCTGCAATTAAGATTGTTTTTTTGCTACTGGTATTTTTCTTTTTTCGGGATTTAATGGCAGGGAGTAAAATTGTAAATTCTGTTCCTTTACCTGTTTCGCTTTTGACTTTGATTAAACCATTATAGCTTTTGATGATTTTATTTGCAATAGTTAATCCAATCCCGCGATTTTTTAATTTACTTTTTGTAGAAAAACTTTCTTCAAAAATATAAGGAAGAACAGAAGAATCGATGCCCGTTCCAGTATCTGCAACTTTTATTTGAATGTATGATTGATTTTCAAAAAGTTTTAGTTCATCAATATTTCCATTTTTGGCTTCGATATTTGAAGTAGAAATTGTAATTGTTCCTTTATCCTGAATTGCTTCGGAGGCATTTACAATTAGATTCAACATTACTCTGTAAAAATCAGAATATTTTCCTTCAACAAGATTAAGATCGGAATTTAGTTTCAAAACAAAATTAATTTTTTCTTTAAGCTGTATTCCAATTGTGTTTGCAAGGTCATTAATAAGAAGATTGATATTAATTCTTTTCTTTCTTGGTGATTTATTAATTGTTTCAGAAAGAACATCTTCAATTATTTCTGAAACCATGTAAGTGCCGTTTTCAATACTATTTAGTATTGAGCTTACTTCATGATAATTATTTACTTTTTTCTTTAGAAGTTCTACACTGTTTAAGATTCGAGTAAGAATGTTATTTATATCGTGAGCAAGATGTTTTAATGGAAGACTTTTATCTTCTGTTTGCATTATTTCAGCTTATACTTAATAATTTTTGTATATAAAGTTTTTTGACTAATTCCAAGTGCACGAGCAGTATTTTCTCTGTTCCAATTGAATGCATCAAGTGCTCTTTTGATATGAATTTTTTCAACTTCTTCGAGCGACATTATAGTTCCATCATCTTTTACAAAATTTGTAAAATCAAAATCATCTTTAGGAATGTTAAGGTCTTTTGGATAAATAGTATCACCGTCAGAAAAAATTATTGCTCTTTCAATCATGTGTTCAAGTTCTCTTACATTGCCCGGGAAATTATATTTCATTAATTCTTTTTTAGCTTCTTCGGATAATTTTTTAGCTGCTCTAATTGGAGATTTCTTTTGCAAAAAATATTCGGCTAAAAGGAGAACATCATTCTGTCGTTCACGTAAAGGTGGAATTTTAAGTGTGATAACATTCAATCTGAAAAGAAGGTCTCGTCTGAAATTTTTCTTTTCAGCTTCTTCCATTAAATTTTTATTTGTAGCACCAATTACTCGAACTGAAGAACTTAAATTTGTAATTCCGCCAATTCTTCTGAATTCGCCATTTTCAAGAAATCTTAAAAGCTTAGGCTGAAGTGTTAAACTTAGTTCTCCAATTTCATCAAGAAATAAAGTTCCGCCGTTTGCAATTTCAACAAGACCTTGTTTTGAAGTTTTAGCATCAGTAAAAGCTCCTTTTTCATATCCAAATAATTCACTTTCAATCAATTGGTCTGGCAGCGAAGCACAATTTATTGCGACAAAAGGTTTATCAGCTCTGTTTGAATTTTTGTGAATGAATTCAGCAAAAAGTTCTTTGCCGGTTCCTGTTTCTCCTTCGAGCAGGATGTTGGAATCTGATTTGGCAGCTCTTTCAGCAAGACGAATAACTTCTTTGATGCTTTCACTTTCACCAATAATATTTGATTGAAATGCCTGAACTTTTGAACTGAGAATTTTATTTCGAAGAATTAAATCGCGGTGTTCGATTGCTCTTTCAATTGTTACGCAAAGCTGGCCAAATTCATATGGTTTTGTGATAAAATCATAAGCTCCTTGTTTTATGCAGTCAATTGCTGTTCGGATGTCGGACTTTGCGGTCAACACAATTACTTGTGTAGAAGGAAAATTCTCCTGCACAAAACTTAATACTTTCTCGCCATGAACTTCTCTCATTTCAAGGTCGAGAAGCAGAACATCATATTGTTTTCTTTTTAGATTTTCAATTGCATCTTTGCCATCATAAACAACATCAACACGATAACCTTCGTTTACAAGTTCTTCTTTAAGCAGGTAGCATAAAGTTTCATCATCATCGGCAATTAATATTTTGTAGTCTTTCATAAGAAGCAGCAATAATTATTCTAAATCAATATAAAAAAAATTGGCAATAAAATCGTTGAGGTAATAAATAGAATCATGAGTGAAAAATTGATTGAAGCACTATAGACTGTTTATAATTTTTTCAATGCTGTTTAATGCTTCATCAATTTTGCTTACATCTTTACCGCCGGCAGTTGCAAGGTGAGGTCTTCCACCACCTCCACCACCGAGAATTTTTGCTACATCACTTACAATTTTTCCAGCAGAGATTTTTTTCTCTTTAATCAAATCATCCGTAACTATGCACACAATTCCAACTTTTCCTTCAATTTCAGAAATTAACAATCCAATTCCAGTTTTTATTTTATTTCTTAATTCATCACCCATTAATTTTAATTCGTCCATGTTCTCTGCATTAACTTTTCCTTTGTAAATTTTAATGCCGTTAACATCTGAAGAGTTTTTAGTTATGGATTCAATTACATTTAATTTTTCTTTAAACTTCAGCTCCGATAATTCTTTTTCAAGTTTCTTTTTTTCTTCAAGCAGTTTTTCGTAAAGTTCATCTTTGTGTTTAATTTTTGTTTCTTGCTCCTTAATAAATTTTTCTACTCCTGCACCAGTAACTGCTTCGATTCTTCTGATTCCGCTGGCAATGGATGATTCATTTACAATTTTCAATAAACCAATTTGAGAACTATTTTTAACATGTGTTCCGCCGCAGAATTCCATTGTGAAATTTCCAAATTGAACTACATTTACCTTATCGCCATACTTATCTCCAAAAAACATTAATGCACCCATTTTTTTTGCTACTTCAAAAGGAACATCGCGGTGATGTATGAGCGGTAAATTTTCTCTCAGCTTTTCATTTATTAATGATTCAATTGCATCGAGTTCAGAATCAGTTAATTTTTGAAAATGACTGAAGTCGAAACGAAGCCTGTCTGGACCAACATAAGAACCTGATTGTTGAACATGACTTCCCAAAATTTCTCTTAATGCTTTATGAAGAAAATGAGTTGCAGAGTGATTTCTCATTATATCCCATCTTCTTTTCTCGTCAACTTCTGCAATAACTTTTTCGCCGGGATTAATTTTGATGCCAGCTTCGTTTTCAACAATATGAATAATTTGGTTATTTATTTTTAATAAATTTATTACAGGGAGGTGAGTATCGTTAATAATTATCCTGCCTGTATCATTTACCTGTCCACCTGATTCAACATAAAATGGTGATTTATTTAGAATGATAAATGATTTCCCATCTTCATTTTTAATTCCGATTATCTCAGCTTCAGATTTAAGTTCATCATAACCTGTAAATTCAGTTGGAGTATTTGACAGTATTTCAAAATCATCAGTTGTGTTAATAATAATATTTGCTGCTGTCAATTTTTCTTTTGTTGATTTTCTTGCTCTTTCTTTTTGTTCTTCCATTAATTGATTGAATCGATTTTCATCAATTGTAAAACCATTTTCTCTTGCCATTACATTTGTCAAATCAACAGGAAATCCATAAGTATCATAAAGCTTAAAAACTTCTTCTCCGGGAATTACTTTTTGATTTTTCTCTTTTAATTTGCCAATTAAGTTTTCGAATAATTCTATTCCTCGGTCTAATGTAATATTAAAGCTTTCTTCTTCGGCTTTAATTATTTTTTCAATCTTGGATTGATTTTCTTTTATTTCCGGAAAAACATTTGAAAAATTTTTAACTACAATATCAACGAGTTTATATAAAAATGGTTCTTTCAAATTAATTTTTCTGCCATATCTTGAGGCTCTTCTTAATAATCTTCTAAGAACATAACCCCTTCCATCATTGCTTGGCACAGCTCCATCAGCAATTGCAAATGTTAGAGTTCTGATATGGTCGGCAATTACTCTCATTGCAATATTAATTTGACCTTCTGTAGTTCTGTCTTCTGCCGGCAAATTATAATTATATTTTAATCCGCTTAAATTTTCTATTGAATTAATTATTGGAGTGAAAATGTCGGTATCATAATTTGATTTTTTCCCTTGAAGAACTGCAGTAATTCTTTCAAAACCCATTCCGGTATCTACATGTCTTGCAGGCAGTTCATGAAGGATTCCATTTTCATCACGATTGTACTGAATGAAAACAAGATTCCAGATTTCAATACATTCTGGTTTGCCTGCATTTACCCATGCTGGATTTTCAAAATCATGACTTAAATTTATATGAATTTCTGAACACGGACCGCATGGACCAGTTTCACCCATTTCCCAGAAATTATCTTTTTCATCAAATCTTAAAATATGAGATGGATTAATATCAGTAACTTCTTTCCATAAATTATAAGCTTCATCATCGGTTCTAAAAACTGTTGCCCAAAGTCTTTCTTTTGGAAGTTTCCAGACCTCAGTTAGTAATTCCCAAGCCCATTGAATTGCTTCTCTTTTATAATAATCTCCAAAAGACCAGTTGCCAAGCATTTCAAAAAAAGTATGGTGATATGTATCGTAACCAACTTCTTCAAGGTCATTATGTTTTCCAGAAACTCTAATGCATTTTTGTGTATCAACCGCTCTTTTATAATCTCTTGTTCCTATTCCAAGAAATACATCTTTGAATTGATTCATTCCTGCATTTGTAAAAAGTAAAGTTGGATCACCTTGAGGAACTACTGGTGCACTTGGAACAAGTTTGTGTCCTTTATTAACAAAGAAGTCTAAAAATTGTTGTCTTATTTCGTTTGATGTCATAGTTCCAGAGAATTTTTTTATAAATGTGAGCAAATATAATAAAAAATAGAGGGAATATATGATGTTGTAATTTTTATCAAGCTCGATTAGAATTTTGAAGTAATTCATTTTACAACAGGTTTGAAAAAACAATTGATGCAGTTTTTAATAAATATATTGTAATTTTGCAGTAGTAATTATAGTTTTGATTATAAATATTCTGAAGGTGTAAAATATTTGAGCAGGTTCAAAGAATTAACTGATTTAGAATTGATGCGAGAGATAGCGAATTTTGAATCGCGTGCTCTCGAAGAATTATATGATAGATATTCTCCACTCCTTTATACATTGATTAAAAAAATAACACCCGATGAAGAAACCGCCGAAAAAGTGCTTGTTGATGTTTTTGTAATTGTATGGCGTAAAACTTATAAATTCAACTTTAATAATGGCAATGTTTACAGCTGGCTTGTAACATTAGCAAGGAATAAAGCAGTTGATACTTTAAGACGAAGCAGGCTTTCACTCTCAGCTTCTCAAATTTACGATGATGATTATGAAGATTATTTTATTATACCAACTTTTCCAGATGATATGGATAGCCTTGATTTAAATACTGCAATGAGTTTAGTTCCTAAAGTTGAACGAGCATTATCTAAATTGACGGATACACAAAAGTATGTTCTTCATCTTGCTTATTATGAAGGATATACGATTGATGAAATTGCAGACAAATTAAATGTGCCAATTGAAACTGTAAGAAGCAAAGTTATGAATGCTCTGCATAATTTCAGAGACAACCTTACAAAGGAGTAAGAGAAATGTCGGATGATGCAATTCACGAGATGATGGCTGCCTTTGCAATTGGCTGCATGGATAGAAAAAATTTTATTCAATTCAAAGATTATGTTGACGCAGGCGGTGAACTGCCAGAAGGAGCATTAGGTGAATTGCAAAATATTGTTTCATTAATTCCAACAATTCTTGAATTAGAAAAGCCAAAAGATTCTTTGAAAGATGAAGTTGCAAAAAAATTAATGAGTCTTCAGGATGAAATTAAAACAAGAATAAGAGAAGAAAAAAGAAAAACTTTGCTCGGAAAAACATTTAACACAACTCAAAAGGAAATTGGCAAACCAACTTTTCAGTTGTCAAATCTTACAAAATCCACAATTGTAAAAGAATCAAAAGAAGAAAAAACCTTGAAAACAAAAACTAAATATGAAGGTTCTGTTATCCCAGAAAAACCAGTTCAATATATGACACCGCAGCCTGTAGCACCACAGGCAAAAGAAAAATCAGGCGGAGCAGTTATAGGCTGGATAGCACTATTGATTTCAATTGTATTGTTTTCTGTTCTGGGATACTATTCTTTTACATCAGTGGAATCATTGAACAGACAGATTGAAGAATTAAATCATGATATTACACTCTTTCGAAGTGAGCTGAGCAGAACAAATAATTTTGTTAACAATTATCTTTCTTTTATTGAATTCTTTAATTACAAAGATGTTATTGTTGTAAATCTCAATAGTGTTGACCCCAATGAAAAAGCAAGTGCAAGAGTATTCCTATCTTTTGATGTTAGAGAAGGATTAATTCAATTTAAAAATGTAAAACCGCTCCCGCCTAATCAGGGCTATCAATTATGGGCAGTAAGTAAAGGGGTTGCTTATTCGATGGGAGTTTACACACCATCAGGCAATGAGTATATTCACATTAGTTCATTTCCGTTTATACCAAAAGAAAATATTGAAATGCTGAAAATTACAATTGAATCAAATTCTGGTTCACCAACTCCATCTGTTCAAAGTTATCTTGCAGGCAGTTTTCCTCAGCAAGCAAAAGTAAAATAATTATTCATTCCTTTTGAGGAATAAACTGATTCCCAATAAAATCAAAATTATTGGCAAAATTATATTCCCAATTTTTAAATAATGATAAATAAAATAACTGTTTTCAATCTTTTGAAATAATTTTGCTGCAGGGTATGATAATAACAAAAGAAATAAACTTGTAACCAAATAATATTTTTTATTAGTCTCTTCGATAAATAATAGGAAAAATGCAGCACTGCAAACAAAAATTATAAATAAGACCAGCGTTGTAAGGGAATAAACTTTATAGTAAGCATTAAGTGTTAAGAATATACCTGTGAAAAAAGCAATTGAAGAAAACACAATCATATTTTTCTTATGATAACTGAAAGACAGATAAGCAGATGGTATTCCCAACACAATTAAAGAAATACCATAAATTGCTTTTGAAGGAAGGTAAATAATCTTTCCATTTAATATTGATAAAATTCCATAGATAGTAATTGAAAATCCGAGCAGAGTTTTATAATTAATTTTCATCTGTTATACCCAAATCTTTATTCTTTGGTTGAACAATAAAAAGAAAAACATAAAGCAATAAAATTGCTCCTAACGTTATTAATGTGCCAATAATAAAAAATGTTCTTAAAAGATTAACATCAATTTTTATATCATCACTTAGATTTTTGCAAACCCCAAGAAGCATTTTTTTGCTGTTTGAAATATGTTCATGATGAGCCAGAACTTCTTCTGAAGAATTTTTATCAATCAGGTAAATCCCAATTATTAAGTACATGAAATTGATTAATAAAGAACTTTGATTTAACAGCGCATCTCTGTGACTTAATCCCGAACTCTTAAATAACCACAAAATTCCTGCAAGAATTAGAAAGCCGCTTAATACTGTATACGAATTTTTTCTGCTTATTTTTGATTTCTCAAAATCACTTAGTGCTGTAATTTCTTTTTCGAGCGGAAAGATGAAAGAAGCTAATAAGTAAAGATAAATAAACCAGCTGCTTACAGCTAAACTGAGCAACGAAATTAATCTAATAATTGAAGCATCAATGTTATAATATTTTCCTAAACCAGCACAAAGCCCGGAAATAATAAAATCATTTCCTGAACGTTCCAATCTTTTGATTTTTTTGAACTGAGGAGCATTTTCATTTTCTTCAAATATATTTGGAATATTATTTTCGTTCATAAGGATATATATCCAATTATTCCTTTGTTAATTTAACAAAATTCTGTTATAAGAATAATTTATAAGAAAAATTTTATTGAGAGCCTAATTAAGTTTTTTCAATTATTACATTATTTTAAAAAATTTATTACATTGGATTGCAGTTTTGATTGCTTTTTCCTTCATTATCCTTGCAAATCCAATGCAATCAAGGTAAATATTTAATTCATCAATTAATGATAAAAAGATAAGTGTAAAATATAAAACAGGAGAAATAAAATGTTGTTAACAATTATCATAATAGCAATAATAATACTTTTGTTATTGTTGTATGAATTAAGAATTCGTAAACCAGACGAATTGGTGCTGACAGAAAGGAGTGGTAAAATTATATTAAGAAAAGGAAGATTTTATCCGCGCCATTTTAGTCTTGTTCTGCCAAAGACAATTTATTCTTCTCAATTAAGTATAGATGCCTCGGCAAAAGGAAGTCTTGATGTAAAAGTAAAATTAACAATTGCAGTTGCACTTTCTCTGAGCAATATTGATTCATTAATCAAAACAGGAGGATGGAATAAATCAGCGGTTCAGAAAGCAACAAAAGAACTTGAGACGGTTATCCATAGTCTTGTAAGAGAATTTACAGAAAAATATGAGATAGAAGAATTATCATCAGAAAAGATTTATAACTTTTTGATGGATAAAATAAATATTAGTAAAGAAAAATTTGGCTTGGAAGTTATTTCAATTTCAATTCAATCATTTGAAATATTGGATGCTAAAATTGCAGAAGCTATACGTCAACAAGAATCTGCCAGAATATTTGAACAAACAGAATTATTAAATCAAAAGGCAAGAATATCAGCTGCAAAAGCAAAACTTCAGGCTGATGAAGAAATTGCACATATGGAAAATGAAGTTGAACTGAAAAAATATGATTTGAAAAAAGTAGAATTGGAAAAGGAATCTGAACTTGCAGATAAAAGAGTCTCTGAAGAACTTAAAAGAAAAAAAATGCAGCTTGAATATGAAAAAGAAGAACTGGAATTGCTTAAGAAGAATCCAGAACTTTTGATTTTAACACCGCAGGCAGCAAGATTAGCAGAAGCAAGTCAGTCATTAAAAAATGCAAGGACAGTTGTTACTTTATCTCCAAACGATTTAGCACAAGGAACAGAGCTGATTGGGATGTTTCAAAAGTTTCTTCAAAATTATTTGAATAATTATTCAACTTCTCAAAAAGATAAGAACGAGAAATAACAGCATTTATGAATAATCAAAAAAATCTTTTCGATATTTTTCAGCTTAAGCCGGTAAAAGCAGCAAAAGTTTCTGAAATAAGCGAGGCAACAATAACTTCACAAGTGCCTCCTGAAGAAAGAGTTAATTTTCATATTGGCAATCCTATTCAGGATGAAAGCCTCTACTCCGCATACCTTCGAATGATTTTAGGGATTGATATTGAAAAAGAAAATTTAGGCATAAATAATCTTGAAGAAATTCTACAAGAATTAGGCTGGAAAAAAGAAGATGAAGACAAATTAAAATTTTTTGTGGAACTTATTAAAAAAAGTGCTCCTTATTCACCAAGAGGAGGATTTGTTCGTACAAATCCTCATTTCATTATAAATTATTTTATTGACTGGCTTATAAAACTTCAGCAAGAACCACTTGCATATGATTTAGGTGATAAATCTGGGAAAAGAGAAGTCATACTTTCTTCAGGCGGCATCAATGAGACTTTAAGAGTTCTTTTTCATTCATTGTCTAATTTTTTAGTTCGAACTCCTGCAAATATATTTTTGTTTGGTGTTACTTTGCCCGAACATCTGAAAATGTTCTCAAATCTAAAATTCTATTCGTTAAATGAAGATGAATCGAATTTAATAAACGAGTTAAAATCATATCTCGAAGTAAATTCAGAAAAGCCGAATTTTTTGTTAATCGGAAAATTAACTAAGGAAAAAACTCGGCGTTCGCTAAGAGAGTTAAGTTTGCAGTTTCCTCTTTTTTTTGTAGAAGTTAATGACGCACCAAATCATCTTTCGCTTGCAAGAGAAGCAAAGATGATGAATCGAGTAATAAGGATCATTACCCCAAAAGTTCTTTCTAAATATTTTGAGAATCTCTCTTTAACATTTGTTCTTGGCAATTCTGATTTTATCAAAATTATAGAAACAATTCATTTTCAGCTTAAAGGAACACCTTCTTCTACAGAAATTGAACTGCTTGGTTTTTTGCTTAAGAATTATTCTGCATTTTATAATAAAAATGAAAGTAAAGATGAAATTTATGTAGAGCCAGAATACGAAAAATCATTCTTGCAAAAATCGGGTTTTAATATTCTTGACAGACAAATTAAACAAATAGGAAAAAAGGCAGAAGAAATTATTATAAAAAGAAGCAAAGTAATTGATGAAGTAATAAATATTTATTTGAAAAAAGAAAGAATAATTGATAACAGCATTAAAAAATATTTTGGAAGATTTCTTTATGACAGATTTTTTGAAACAGATGCGAAAGAACTTCTTGAGAATTTAATCGACAACATTAACTCGCAAGAATATTTTGATGAAATAATCAAAAGTTACTTAAGTGCATTTCTAAATTATCATCCTGAATATGAACCTGAAAGCTGCATTGTAATAAGTGGTTCATCAAGAACAGCACTGAGTCTTCTTGGCTTTCACTGTGGCATTAAAGAAGTAATAATTCCAGATTTAAGCTGGACATATGAACATTGCTTTCCTCAAGTGAAAGTTGTTCATCTTACAGAGGATTTTCAACTAAATATCGAAGAAATCAAAAATGCCGTTCAAGAAAGATTAAATCAGGATGATAACTGGAAAAATTATGGTGCAGTAGTTTTAAATAATCCTCACAATGCAACTGGACAAATATTTAATGAAAATGAAGTAAAAAATCTTTTGAAATGGCTGCTTGAAAGAAATATTTATGTAATCGACGACCTTTCATATCAAAATGTAGCTCCGTCAAATGAATTTAAATTGATAAAAACAATTCGACAGCTTGCAGATGAACTGGAACAAGAAGGTTACATTACAAAGGAGCAGTCTAATAATGTCATTACAATTCATTCAATGTCAAAGACAGATTCGTATGCAGGTGCTCGTTTATCAGTTGCAGAAATCAGGAATAAAAAATTATTTAATAAGCTTAATGAAATTAATTCAACCATAAAACCTAATATAGCAGCTATTTTTCTTTCTTATTTATTCTATCGAAACAGAGCAGAAAACATTAATGCATATTATCGATTAAGAAATAAAATCTTTCTTGAAAGAAGTAATGCTTTACTCGAAGCTGTAAATAATCTTCCTGGAGTAAGAAATAAATATAGCATAACAATAAAACCTCCTTCAGGAAGTATGTACCCTCAATTAATAATTCAAAAACTTCCATCTGGTTTATCGCTGGATTGGCTTGCAGCTGGACTTGCAAGACAAGGAATAGGAATGGTGCCTCTCTCAACTTTTGCAAGAACAGAGCAAGGATTTGATGCCGGAAGAAAAACATTTCGTTTGACTCTCGGTGGAACAGACAATGCAGAAATTCTTTTGAAAAAAACTCGCCGCGTGTTGATTGATTTGAACAGATTAATAGATGAAGAAGCATCAAATTATAACAGAAGAAAACTTAATGTAAAACCAACAGGCATTAAAAAAGTATTTGATTTATCTGATAGAATAAATATCTGGAAATATGTTGAAGAAAAATTAAAAGAAAACATCAAACTGCGATACGATGAACAATCAAAAATGCTGAATAATGATATTGATATTCAAGAAAATTATAAAAGATTGATTAATGAATATCTTCCAGATAGGCTTCAATTATTTAGAAGGAGATTGGAAGACAGAATTGCAATTATTAACGAACTTGCAAACATTGCTTTTTCAAATAACGGAAAAACTACAGCAGATATTTTAGAGAAAGAATTTTACAAAGACGATTTGCAAAGAAGAAGAGATGCATTTCAAAATCGATTGTATGATAGAACTGTTCATCCAACTCA
Organism: Rosettibacter sp. KY25; assembly: GCF_057554405.1. NCBI lineage: Bacteria > Pseudomonadati > Ignavibacteriota > Ignavibacteria > Ignavibacteriales > Melioribacteraceae > Rosettibacter > Rosettibacter sp. KY25. Next base: position 180,291 of record NZ_BAAJAO010000003.1, read on the forward strand.
AATGTATTCGATTAAATCAGAAATTTTATTTGAAAAGTTGATAGACAATTTGATTAAGAATAAAGATGTATCATCAACCTTAATTGAAAAATTAAAAGAAGAAATCATAAAAGAATACTTTGGCAAAAATGTGCCGATAATCTCGAGTGAAGAACCACAGGAATTACTTCTCGATTTAAAATCTATAATAACAGTTGAAGATTATTTCAACATCTATTCTGATTATCCATTCAGTGCATTTCTATCTTTCTGGGGAGATTGGGATGGAAGCAATCGTCCATCTGGTCAAGGTCATAGTCTTCTTGCAGCTGTAATTATTGAAAATGTTTCGCGGCAAGCAAAGATTATTGAAATGATAATGAAGCATGATTCATCTGTTTCAATAGAACCTACTTTGATTCAAGAAATTGAAAAACTTCCTGTGAATAATAAACGATTTACAGATTTGTTGAATGAAATAACTTTGCTGACTCATCAGCTCGAGAAAAGATTTAGAGGAACTCTTCCTTTTAATGTTGAAATGAGCAGACTAAGAAAGTTGGGCATAAAACTTCATATTGCTGAAGACCCGCTTACAAAAATGTGGAAGCATAATGACAGGCTTGAAAGAAAAATGCTTGAACTTCGACGAAAACGCAGGGATACTTTAGAATATTACTTTGCTTTGAATAAACAATTAAGAAAAACTCTTCATTCACTTATTCCAGTAATTCAAAAAAATATTACCAACCTCGAGTTTTTTATTGAAGCAGGGATGTATCGTGATTTATTAAAAAGAGTTGTTGTAACACCTCGAATTCATCAAAAATTAATTACTGCACAAGACCAATTTGCAATTGATACTACTGTTCATAACATCAATGAAATAAATGAAATATCCGGCAAGTATGGAAATCCTGGAATGGTGCTTGCAATTCAGGTAAGCATGACAACCAAGCCAGATGCACTAATATCACTTGATAGAAAATTATATTCAAAGAGGGAAGAAATATTAAGAGAGAACAATAACATAGAACTTCCCAACATCTGGATAGTGCCATTATTTGAAGACAGTGAATCAGTAAAAAATCTTGAAAATTATTTGAATAAAATCTGGGAATATTCAAATCAAAGCAGAAGAATGTATCAAGAAACACATGAACGATTTGCAGAAATAATAACAGAAATTTTTGTTGCAGGTTCAGATTTAAGTCAACAAATAGGTCAGGCAGCTGGAATGAATCTTTTCAAAGAAGCAAAATATGAATTAATGAAATGGCTTGCATCTCATAATTTAATTGGAAAAGTAAGAATAAAAATGGGAAGCGGCGAACCTATGCAGCGGCAGGGCGGATATTATTCAAATGCAGCGGGTCAACCTGCATTCATAAAATCTGAAGATACTTCAAAACGATTTTCAAAATATCTTGAAGCTTCTACAAAAAGAAGCACAGACTATGCTTCTACACCACTGATTGGAGTTTTTTCCAGCAAAGATTTGATGACTTTCCAAAGCAATCTTTCTGAAAGAGTTAGATATTTATCTGTTAAGGATTTTGCTGGACTTTTATACCATGTCAAAGAAACTCAAAAATTTTACAGAGAAGAAATTTTAAGAGCAGGCGAACCACTTTCTGAAACAAGACTTCAATATAAAACAAGAGGTTTGCAAGAATTAGAAAGATTAACAATTGGTAAAAGAGATTCTATTTATGATGAGTTCTTGAAAATTTATACAGAAAACTTTAGACAAATTTTATATGGAAGAGAAGAAGATGTAGTCGGAATTCATATTATTTCTTACTTTATTGGAAGAACTATTCCAGCTTTAAGAGATAGACCCACAGTAAGACCTGGACAAGGTTCAGGAGAATTAGTTGGACAAAAGATACTTGAAAGAATTGCAGGCACAATTCCATTTGCCCGCTATGGAAGCCTTTTAAGAGCTATTGCCCATAATCAATCTCAAACTATGATTTTGGGCATCAATCAACTTACAACTGGTTTATTTAGAGCATTGAATAATTTTTCTCAAAAAGAATTTCCAGAAGGAGAATCAGAAACTTTAATTCTGGATAGAATTCTTCCAAATCTTCCTGTTTATGAAATACTGCATACTTTACGTATTTATCATGATGTTAATTTAACATACCTTACTAAACTTGAAAAAGCTTTTCCAGCAGGTAATTCTGCTTTGATTGCATTGCATGAAGATATTGATTCACTTTATAAATATTTGCCTTTATTCCAAAAAGAATTGTTGAGACGACATGGTCTTGATGTAACAGAATTCTTTGATAAAGATAAATTTATTCCTGATTTGCTTCCAACACTTAGACCTGATGTTGCAATTTTACTTCAGCCTGATTTCTTTAATACAAATCTCAATAGCTTATTGAAATTAATTAATGGAAATATCGATAAAGAATGGATTAAGGAAATTGAAAAGCTGCTTTTGGTTCCAATTGAAATTTCAAAGTGGAGAGCAAAAATCTGGTTGCTGCTTGAAGAACCAATCTTTCAACGAGTAGCAAGCTTTGTTGAACTTGCAATTGCACTTAACTCATTATCTGCAAATGTTCCTGTTAAAGAATATTTATTCACACCAAAGAAATTAAAAATATCACCTCGCTTGCTTACAACAGCTTCTTTTGACGACAATATGCAGCAATTTTTAACTGCAGCTTTTGAGTATCTATCTATAATTTCTCAAGGAATGACAGAAGTGCCGATTAATATTATTCGTGCATTAAAAGAAGTTGAATCAATAATTAAAATTGAAGACCAGCCTTTAAGTGCAAAAAATCAAGAACTCTTGAGATTTTATTTGCTTCAAATTGCAAGACTTGCAGGAGAAAACGGCTGATAGATTCATTTTATTTTTAGTGTTAATTTTGTCAACAAAAATTAGATATGCTTATGAATGAATTTCAAACACTCGGAAAATTTTTGATTCTTGGCGGAGCGCTTTTCATACTACTTGGATTATTAATCACACTTTGGGATAAAATTCCATTCATTGGTAAAATGCCTGGAGATATTTTAATCAAAGGGAAAAATTTTACATTTTATTTCCCGATTGTCAGCTCAATAATTTTAAGCATAATTATTTCACTTATTTTATATCTTTTAAGAAAGTAAATGAAATCTAAAAGCTTGCTTCTGCCTTTTTAATTTATTGTTGAATCTCTTTTAAAACAATTACATCTCATGCATATAAAAATTTTTATTTAGGAGAAGTTATGGCAACAAAAAAAGCAATAGTTAAACATATACAGGGTGTAACATTTATTGGTAAAACAGATTCCAATCATTGGGTTGTTATGGATGGTCCAGAACAATTTGGTGGAAGTGATGCCGGCATAAGACCAAAGGAACTTTTGTTAATTGCATTAGGTGGATGCACAGGCAGTGATGTTGCTGTAATTTTACAAAAAAAGAAAGTAAAATTGGATGGATTTGAGATGAATATCTCTGCCGAAGTTCAAGAAACACATCCGCAGGTATTCACAAAAATTCATCTTGAATATGTTTTTTATGGAAAAAATATTCCAGTAGAAGCAGTTGAACGGGCAATTGAATTATCTCAAAAAACCTATTGCAGCGTAACAGCAATGCTTCAGAAAGCTGTTGAAATAACTCATTCATATAGAATTGAAGAAACTAAATCTTAATTTGAGTGAAGAAAAAAAATATTTATTACTTTGATAAAAATTATATGATAGGTAAACAGGAGTAAAAATTAAATTGAGATGAAATAATAATCGTTGTAAAATTTATAAATATTCTTCAGGTATTGGTTTTCTTCCAATGTAACCTTCTGTTAAGCCATGATAAAATTTAATATCATCTTCATCACTTCGCCAGCAGAGAAAAACTTCTTCTCCATTGATTATGGAAGGAAAATCTACAAGTCCAACTTCAAAATTCCAGTCTTTAAATGAGCAACCAATTTCTTCCAATTCTTTTATGTAATTATTAATCTGTTCCTTAAGAAGATAAATTTGACTATTCCCTTCGAATTTACCGCCATTGAATTCTGTAATCATGCGAATTTCGTATGCTGTATTTAAAATATCTCTTACAATTCTCTTTACTAATGGAAGTGACTTCCTTGCTTCTTGCGGTGTAAAGTATTTAACCTGAGTTTCCAATATTTTCCTCTTTTCTTTGGTTATAATTTATAACTAAAAAATATTAATCTCAAAAATAATTTTTTAGCTGCAATAGATTTTATATGAGATTTGACCTTTAAACAAAATTTCTTTTATAAATCGTTCAATTAAAAGAGTTATTTTTTTGATTAAATTGAACCAAATAGATTATATTACTGGTTAGTAATATTTTAATTAGAGTAAAATAAAATGAAGAAAAGATATGGAAAAAAAATTGACCTTGCTTTAGATACCTGGGTTAAACTTGCAAGAGCATTTTCTTCTTTTAATAAGAGAACAACTGAAAATATTCGCAACTATGGTTTAACTCAGCCTCAGTTTGCTGTGATAGAAGTGCTCGGGCATTTAGGACCGCTTAAAGTAGGAGAGATTTGCAAGAAGATGCTTGTTACCGGCGGTAATATGACGCTCGTTCTTGATAATGTAGAAAAATTAGGTTTAATTGAAAGAGTTCACAGCAAAGAAGATAGAAGAGCAATTCTTGTTAGATTAACAAAAGAAGGACAGGAACTTTTTGACAAAATTTTTTATCCACATGCTGAATATATTACTCGCCTTATGTCAGTCTTAACTGCAGAAGAACAAAAAACTTTGGGAGAACTTCTTAAAAAACTTGGCAAGGCTGTTGCCGAAGATAAATTGGAATGATAAATATCGTAACGAAGATTAAAAATTCTCAAATGCATAATTATTTATAATTATTTATACATATTCATAAAAGTTTTATAAAATCTCATTTCTATTTTACAATAATACCTTTATATGCTATTTTGCATTATAAATTTTTCATTATTGGAGTATTTATGGCAGTCATTCGTCCTTTTAGAGCATTAAGACCAGATGAAAAAGTTGCTCATCTTGTGGCAAGTGTGCCTTATGATGTTGTAAGCAGAGAAGAAGCAGCTGAACTTGCCAAAGGAAATCCATTAAGTTTTCTAAGGGTTACACGCTCAGAAATCGAGATGCCTGATGTAGAAGATGTTTATTCAAATGAGGTATATCAAAAAGCAAAAGAAAATCTTGAAAGACTGAAATCAGAAGCACCACTGTTAATTGATGATAATCCTCATATTTACATATATAAACTTGTTATGGGGAATCATTCACAGGTTGGACTTGCAGCAACTTTTTCAGTAGAAGAATATGATAGAGATATAATTAAAAAACATGAAAAGACTCGCAAAGTAAAAGAAGATGACAGAACAAATCATATTTTAATTACAGAAGCACAAACAGGACCTGTTTTTTTAACTTACCGAGCTGTTGAATCAGTTGAAAAAATAGTTAATAATGTGATGACTAAATCAAATCCAATTTATGATTTTACTGCAGTAGATGGAATTAAACATACAATTTGGATTCTTCCTGATGATTATTTGAGTGACATAATTAATGCAATTGCAAAAGTTGATTATCTCTACATTGCTGATGGTCATCATCGTGCTGCAAGTGCAAGCAGAGTTCAAAAAATTAAAAAGGAACAAAATCCTAATCATAAAGGAGACGAAGAATACAATTACTTCCTTGCAGTTCTTTTTCCTTCAAATCAGCTTAAGATATTACCGTATAACAGAATTATTCATAAATTAAATATGAATAAGGAAGAATTTCTAAAACGGGTAGAAGAAAATTTCTTTGTTGAAAAAGCTGATTCACCTATTCCACAAAAACCAAAAACTTTTTGCATGTATTTAGATAAAAATTGGTATTTATTAAAGCCAAATAATAATGTAAAAGAAGGCAAAACAGTTTCTGATAATCTTGATGTAAGCATTTTACAAAATTATCTCTTGCATCCTGTGCTTAATATTGAAGATCCCCGCACAGATACTAATATAGATTTTATTGGAGGAATAAGAGGCACAGAAGAATTAGAAAGACTTGTCGACAGTGGCAATGCTGAAGTTGCATTTTCAATGTATCCAGTAACTTTAGATGATTTAATGAATATTTCTGATGCTGGAGAAATCATGCCTCCAAAATCAACATGGTTTGAACCAAAACTAAGAGATGGTTTATTGGTTCATCTGATTTGAAATTGCATATAAATTAATTTATAACAAAAAAAGGAATGTATTATGGAAAAACGAATTTATAATTTTAGTGCAGGTCCCGCAGTTCTGCCAGAGGAAGTATTGCTTGAGGCACAGAAAGATTTATTTTCCTATAAAGGCTGTGGAATGAGCGTAATGGAAATGAGTCATCGCGGGAAAATATTTGACCAGATAATTAAAGAAGCAGAAGCAGATTTAAGAAAACTTCTTGATATTAATGACAACTACGCAGTTCTATTTCTTCAAGGGGGAGCAACTCTGCAATTCTCAATGGTGCCATTAAATTTAATGCCGCCAAAGAATAAAGCAGATTATATCATCACAGGTTCATGGGCAAAGAAGGCATTGAAAGAAGCTAAAAGAGTTGGAACTGTTAATGTTGCTGCATCAACCGAAGAAGAAAATTTTACTCGTCTGCCTAAACAATCTGAATTAAAACTTGACCCCGATGCTTCTTATGTCCATTTTACATCAAACAATACAATTTATGGAACACAATGGAAAACTGAACCAGAAGTTGGAGATGTTCCATTAGTATGTGATGCATCCTCTGATATTCTTCATAAAAAAATTGATGTGAATAAATATGGCTTAATTTATGCGGGAGCTCAAAAGAATATTGGTCCTGCTGGAGTTACTCTTGTTATCATTAGAAAAGATTTGCTTGAAAGGTCATCAGATAGTCTTCATACTTATTTGAACTACAAAGTCCATGCAGAAAATAATTCATTGTACAATACTCCTGCTACATTCGGAATTTATATTGCAGGATTAGTCTTTAAGTGGTTATTAAATATGGGCGGTTTGGATGAAATGTATAAACGAAATGTAGAGAAAGCAAAAATTCTTTATGATGCTATAGATTCAAGTGATGGATTTTACCAAGGCACAGTCAAAGTTCCAGAAGACCGTTCATTAATGAATGTTACATTCAGATTACCAAATGAAGAATTGGAAAAGAAATTTATTGAAGAAGCAAAGAAAAGAGATTTAGATGGCTTGAAAGGCCACAGAAGTGTTGGAGGAATAAGAGCATCAATTTATAATGCTTTCCCGAAGAAAGGCGTAGAAACCTTAGTTACATTCATGGAAGAATTTAGAAAGAATAATTAGAATAATTATGAGCCGCAGGGAGTTAATCTTTGCGGCTTTTAATTTTTTTGAGCTTATTAGCTAATCAAAGAGGGTAATTATAATCTCATATTAATTGCATTTTCAAAGAGATATTATCATGACCTGAAAAATGTAATAGTATTTTGCATTATGAATAATTTTAGCTAGACAAGTTTTTATATGGGACGAGTTACAAAATCATTTTACATTGATAACTTTTTCAACTTCTGATAAAATTATATTTCTTTTGACAAGTTCAATTATGTTATCAATATCGTTTTTTATTATTCTATCATTTTTTAATGGAGGAATAAATTTTCGAATTGTTTGATAGGCAATATTTGTTCCTTCGCCGCATTTAAGAGGTTTTAAAAATTCCAATGCTTGCGAAGCCGTTAATAATTCAAGTGCTATTACAGTTTGAGTGTTTTTTAATACTTGATAACATTTTCTTGCAGCTATTGAACCCATTGAATTTATATCTTCCTTATTTGCAGAAGTAGGAATTGAATCGACACTTGCAGGATGTGATAGAACTTTATTTTCAGATACAAGAGATGCAGCAGTGTATTGAAGCATCATGTATCCTGAGTTTAATCCGCCATTCTTTGTTAAAAATTTTGGCAGCTTTTCTGATGAACCATTTAATAATCTGTCAATTCTTCTTTCAGAAATATTTGCAAGTTCTGATAAAGCAATTGCCATGAAATCAAGTGGAAGTGCCAGAGGTTCTCCATGAAAATTTCCTCCGCTGATATAATCTTTTTCTTTATAAAAAATTATTGGATTGTCTGTAACTGAATTAAGTTCAATTTCAATTTGAGAGCAGACATAATCAACTGTATCTCTTACTGCCCCATGAATTTGTGGAATACATCTTAATGAATAAGCATCCTGCACTCTTGGGTCATTTTCTTTATGCGATTTTCGAATTTCACTATTTTTTAATAACCTTAATAAATTTTCTGCAACAATCAATTGACCTTTGTATGGTCTTAGTTTATGAATTCTCAAGTCGAAAGCATCATCTGTTGCACGCAAAGCTTCGTGTGATAATGCCGCTGCAATATCTGCCAGTTTAATTAATTTCATTGCTTCAATACAAACATACGAACCAAATGCTGCCATCATTTGTGTTCCATTAATTAATGCCAAGCCTTCTTTTGCTGTTAAACGAATTGGTTTCAAACCAAATTTTTTTAATGCTGTGTTTGATGAAATTACTTTTGCTTTTTTAATTGATGTTTCATCAAATATGTTTTTAATAATCTGAACTTTTCCTTTTCCAATCATTGCTAAAACTAAGTGGGCAAGTGGTGCTAAATCCCCGCTTGAACCAACCGAACCCTGCGAAGGAATTAAAGGCAGAATATTGTTATTAATCATGTCAATTAAAAGTTGAAGTGAGTTAAGTTTAATTCCAGAATAACCACCTGCAAGTGCATTGGCTCTTAATAACATCATTAATTTTACAATATGTGGCGGTAAGTATTCTCCAACTCCCGCTGTATGACTTATTATTAAATTTTCCTGAAGTTTCTCGATATCATTTTTATTAATTCGTACGTTTGAAAAATCACCAAAGCCTGTTGTAACTCCATAAATTACTTTTCCTTCATTTACCCATTTGTCAATAAGTGAACTGACTTTTGAAACTCTCTCTTTTGCTTTTTTTGATAATATTACTTTAGTGTTATTTAATAAAAAATTTTCTATGCTCTTAAGTGTTAATGAACTACCATCAATTATTAAATTCATAATGATTCTCTTGCTGTGATTTTTTTTGTTTTGGTGTGTGATTTTTTTGAAGGGTATAAATGAAATTTATTAATGAGTAATCTGCTTCAGAAAATTGATGCATAAAATCAAAAGTAATTTTTAATACGCAATAAAATAATCAATTAATTTTGATGAACCAATTTTAATATTCTGCTTTGAATTGGTTTACTTGCGCGGTATTTAAGAAGCACATAATCATCTTTATAAATTGTATCGAGAACCTCTGCAAGTTCATAAATAAGTGAAATTTTTTTCGATTGATGATGTTTTAATTTTAGCTGATACTCTTCAAAATTCTTTTCATAATAATTAAGCAGGATTTCTTTGAGATTGTTTATCCCAATGCCTCTTTCTGCAGAAATGAATAAACTATTTGGATATCTGTAATTGACTGAATCAAGCAATTCTCTTTTGTCAAGAACATCAATTTTATTGAAAATTTTTATTTGAATTTTTTTGCTGCAGTTTAATTGCTCTAAAGTATTTTCCACAACTTTTATATGTTCTTCAAAATATTGATTTGTAATATCAATTACATGAAGAATAATATCTGCATCTTTTACAACATTCAATGTGCTTTTGAAAGAAGCAATAAGATGATGAGGAAGTTTTCGAATAAATCCTACAGTATCGCTTAAAAGAATTTTTTTGTTTCTATCAAGAATGCATGCGCGAGTTGTTGAATCAAGAGTAGCAAATAATTTATCTTCTGCAAGTACATTTGCATGTGTTAATCTGTTTAGAAGTGTAGATTTTCCTGCGTTTGTATATCCAACAATTGCAGCTGTAATAAATTTTTTGTGAGAAGAACTTTTTATTTCTTGCTGTGATTCTATTTTTTCAAGATATTCTTTCAGTTTGCTTATTCTTGTTCTGATTAATCTTCTGTCTGTTTCAATTTGTGTTTCACCTGGACCTTTTGTTCCAATACCGCCGTATTGTTTTGAAAGATGTGTCCAAGCCCGCGTTAATCGGGGAAGCATATACTGCAGCTGAGCAAGTTCAACTTGAGTTTTGGCTTCTTTTGTTTTTGCGTGCGAAGCAAAAATATCAAGAATTAATCCGCTTCTATCGAGAATTTTTCTGCTGAATAATTTTTCTAAATTTCGAACCTGTGATGGAGTTAAATCATCATCAAAAATGATTAAATGAATATCATTTGGTTCAATTAATTGAGCTATCTCTTCTGCTTTCCCTCTTCCAATAAAAAATGCAGGGTCTGGTTTTGGCCTTTCCTGCATGATTTTGAATACTGTGTCTGCTCCTGCTGTATCAGCAAGCAATTCTAATTCATCAAGATGTTCTTCAACCTGTTCTTCTGAATACTCTCCTGTTGATAATGCAATTAAAATTGCTCTTTCTCTTTCTTTTCTCTTAACTTCTATCATCTTTTTAATTTTTTACAGTATTAAATTATAAATCATTTACTATCTAAATCAATTCAGTTTTCTGTCATCTCTTTTTTTGAGCTTTTCGACAAATACATTTCCACTATTGATAAAATTAATGCTATAATTAAAAAATATTTCCAAAGTTCAATTCCAAATCTTGATTGATAAATTATTCTTAGGTAATCTTCGTCTGGCTTAAGATTAATAAAGTTTCCAGTAAAAGAAATTTCTTTAAGATAGCTTTCAAAATCATCAGGATTTTCATAATCCGAAACAGATTCTTTTGGATTATGATTCACAGAAAAATAATCAATCAACTTGTCATCAGAAAAAAATTTGTAAGTGCCGGTTAAATCAGTATTTCGATAATTGAGATAAATTTTGTTGATGAGTGTATCTGTATTAATTATTTCTTGCGAATTATCAGGTAAAACAACTTTCACAAAATTTTTTTTCATATTCTGAAGATTAACTGGTAATTCATCACCTGAATAAAAAAATTGTTGACCCTTGATTTTTGATGACAGATAAAAAACAATTTTATTAATTAATGGTGCGAACAGAGATTTTACGGGGAAATTGCTCCAGCTTAAAACAGGAGCTATATTGAAAACTAATACTTTGCCAGAACCAAATTTATATTCACTTAAGAAAGCAGAATTATCATATAAACTTATAATTGATTTTCCTTTTATATCTGGGATAATCTGTGCATAATAATAAATTTCGGGAGATTCAATTTTTGTTTTTGATTTATCTTCGAACAAGTCTTCAAATAAAGGATGCTGCAAATCAACTTTTTCAAATTGTGTAGAAGTTTCCTGAGAATTAATTCTTCCTTTGAATGAAGCTGCAATACCGATTTCAAGATTTTTTGTTAAATTTTGGAAAGAACTAATTGAACTTGAAGAACTCGGCATTAAAACCGCACCTCCGCCACTTTCGATATAATTTTTTAATTTTTTTATGTCATTAAATTTTTCTGAACCAATTATAAAAACTGCATCAAAATCTTCAAGCCTGATTGAAGAGATAAGAGACAAATCTTTTTCTGTTAATTGTAAAGAATTTCCATTTTGATTTGAAAGAGCAAGTTTGATAAATCTGCTGTCGGAATTATTATCTGTAAGAATTAGAATATTGATTTTATCCGGCACATAAAAAGATGTGTAAAATTTGTTGTCATAATTAATGTCATCATCTTCAAGTTCTGCAGCAGCTTCAATTAATCCTGCGTCGCTTAAATTAGATTCAAAATTTACAATCTGTGATTCATGAGGATTTAATGATATGCTTTGCTGTGCACTTCTTTTTCCATTTATAAATAACGATACAAGATAATTGTTAACAGCTGAGTTTGAATAATTTTTTACAACTGTTGAGAAGCTAATTGTTTTATTCTTCTCAAATATTTGATTGTTTACCTTGAACTCTTCAATTCCAAGATTTTTTATTTCTTTATTATGAACATCAATCAAATAAATGTTTACATTTTTCATCAGTTCAGATAAGTTCAAAAGTTCTTTCTTTGAATTGTAAATTCTGCCTTTCTGCAAATCAGTAATAATGTAAAGTTCTTTGTTAAGATTTTTGGATTCGTACAAAATTTTTGCTGCTTTAATTATTCCGTTATTTAATGTATTTGTTTGATTAGATATTTGAAGATTGTCAATTATTTTTCTTACAAAATCAAAATTAGAATATGGTTTTATTTCTTCATTTGTATTGTTGACAAGCGGAAGAACGGCAATCTCATCTTTTGCGTTGAAATTGTTAATTAAATTTTTTGCTATTTGTTTGCATTTGTTGAAATATGAACCAGTGCCGGTAACAATTGACATACTGAAGGTATTGTCGATTATGATTACTGCTGTTGTGTTTGCAGATTTAGAAGTAAATGAAATATTTTTAATTGTTGGACGAGCAAAAGCAAGAACGATAAAAGTTATAATCAAAACTCTCAATAAAAGCAGAAGCCACTGCTTAATTTTTATTCTTCTGATTTTTGTTTTCTGAAGCTGTTTCAAGAAAATGAGAGTGCTGAATTCAACCTTTTTTAATTTTCTAAGATTAAGAAAGTGAAGTATAATTGGAATTGAAGTTGCAATTAGACCAAATAATATTGCTGGATTTAGGAAAGTCATTTTCTAAACTATTCTCTCCTTTCTTTTAATGCTTTTTCATAAATGCTTATAAGTTTATCAGAAAAAACATTCAGGTCAAAGAATTCAACAGCTCTTTTTCTTGCTGCAGTTCCAAACTTCTCTCTTAAATCTGGATTGAGAATCAATGTTTCAATTTTTTCTGAAAGATTTTTCCAGTTTTGTTTTTCAAAAAGGAAAGAAGTTTCTCCATCAACTGCAATATCTAAAACACCATCAGAATTTGAGCATACAGATGGCTTTCCCATGCTCAATGCTTCTGCAAGTGCAATCCCAAATGCTTCTGCATGAGAAGGAAAAACAAATATATCCATGGCAGCTAAAACATCAGGGGTATCTTTTCTGAAGCCCGTAAAAATTATTTTATCATTTAAGCCAAGATTTTCTGAAAGTTTTTTGATTTCTTTTTCATATTCTTCTTCTCCTTTGCTTGCCTCACCGACAATCATAAATTTTATGTTGTCATATTTTTTAGTCAATTCATTTGCTGCATACAAAAATTCTTCATGACCTTTTCCGGGACTAAATCTTGCTATCATCCCAATTAAAATTTCATCATCATTTATTTTGAATTCATTTCTAACTTTTATGCTGTTAACTTTTTCCGGATTAAATTTATTTGTATCAATTGCATTATGAAGAAGCAAAATTTTTTCTTCGGGAAGTGGGGTTGTATCAACTAAATTTTTTGCTATGACTTTACTTATCGCAAGTGCATAATTAACTCTTTTGTATATCCACTTATGAAAAACATCTTTTTTGATGATGTAAGAACCCATCTGTTTTGAAAGAAGCAATGGTGTATTCATATCAGCTAATTTTAGGGCAGGAACAATTAACCACAAATCTTTTGAAGCACCGCAATGAATTACATCATAATTATTTTTTCTTATGAGAGAAGCAATTTTTATTATTTCAAATGGATGAAAATAACTTCTGAATTTTGAAGTGTGAGTATTAATTCCTTCAGCAATAGCTTCTTTATGAATTTTTGAATTTGGATAACACAAAAGTTCGGCATCAATTTGTTTTTTCAGGAGTTCTTTGACAGTCCGGAGTGCAAACATTTCAAGTCCGCCCCAACTTTGTGATAAACATGTCTTCAGTACTTTCATCAATAAATCTTATGAATTTTTGCACCTTTGTAGTAATGAAGAAGAATTTCATCAAATAAATAACCCATTTCTCCCATAACAGCGGCACCAATCTGACACATACCCACGCCATGACCCCAACCGCTTCCAATCAATATAAATTTTTCTGGAATATTCTTAATAAAATTTTCCTTTTTAACCATGAATGCTGAACTATAGAGATGACTTCGGGATAATGTTTTTCTGATTTCGAGTTCCTTACCAATGGTCAATGTTTTTTTTGTGCCGATAATTTTTAATCTAACAATTCTTCCTGAATAACCTCTTTCAATTGGTATTAAATCAAGAATATTTCCAAAATCAATTCCACTTTTTGATTTTATAATATCAGAAATTTCTTCCTGCTTATACTCAACTTTCCATCTAAAGAAATTTTGTTCTGCTGAAATATCTTCTTGAATATCAAATTGATTTAAAATCTGAGAAAGAATTTTTTTATTTGTTGTATTACAAAAAGCATGAGGTGAAGATTTTAACCATCTTTCAAAATTTTCTTCTTTTGTTAAATCATAATCGAGTCCCTCGAATTCAAATTTTGAATCAAGAACGGGAACGAGGTAATGATATCTAATTGGTTCCCATACATTTTCGTAGGATTCAGTAATTCCTCCGCAGCATTTTGAATAACGAGTATCACAAATTTTTTTATCATACATTAAAACTAAACCGCGCGTTGTATCGACAGCTTCGTAAGCTTTTTCATTGAGAATTTTTGTTATTCCTTGATATCTTTGACAATGGTCATCAGCACAAAAATCATATTTTGTGTGGTCATTCCTGTGGTACCATCTAATTATTTCGTCATCTGTAATTACTTCATTAATTGAAGAAAAATTTTTTGTTTTTTCTAATTGAGCTAAAACCCAGCTTCTTGAAACAACTGCGTGTGCTTTCAATAATTCAATTGAACTGTTGGAACTCATTTCTGAAGAAATTACACTTACAAGATAATCTTCAAGTGGAATTATATTAATAGCTGTTAAATTATTTTCATCGATGATTAATTTTAAAGTTCCACGAAATCTTTGCTTTTCTTTTCTTTCCCAGTGAAATTGTTTCCCAATTGTGACATCATAGAGCACAAATGATTCTTCTTCTATATCTTTTGGATTAAGAATGATTTCTTCTGCAGAAAAGATTTCCTTAGAATTTTGTTTTAATGTTATTTTGTTATTGTTCAATGTTGCTAAAAAGCTGCCGCTGAATCTTTTGTTGGTGGAGTTCTCGAAAAATTCTCCATATAAATCAAACTTAATTTCGTCTTGGCTCAATATACCGATACTGATTTCTGGATTATTCATAAACTCAATTATAAATTTTTGTGTCATAAATATAGCAATGATGATGTTAAATAAATAGAGAAAGAAGGAGTGTAGATGAATTTATTTTGAAGCTGTATAATTTCTGTGAGCAGGATTAATTATTTATCTTTGTGCAACAAAGAAAAAGGAATATGAGAAAGAAAAATAAAATTTCAGTTATAACACTCGGTTGTTCAAAAAATACAGTAGATTCTGAAAGATTGATGAAGCAATTAAAACTGAATCATCTTGAACTGACAAAAAACTTAAACGAGGCAGATGCATTAATCATAAATACATGCGGTTTTATTGAAGCAGCAAAAGAAGAATCAATAAACACTATACTCGAAGCAGTTGAACTGAAAAAAGAAGGAAAAATTAAAAAAGTAGTTGTGATTGGATGTCTTTCTGAAAGATATGCAAAGGAACTAAGAGACGAGATTCCTGAAGTTGATTCATATTTTGGAACAGAAGCTTATGAAAGTGTATTGAGAGAATTTGGCGGAAATCTTAAATATGAATTGCTTGGAGAAAGACTATTAACAACTCCAAAGCATTTTGCTTACTTGAAAATATCGGAAGGCTGCGACCATCCCTGTTCTTTCTGTGCTATCCCTTTGATGCGAGGTAAGCATAAAACAAAACCTATAGAAGATTTGATTAAAGAAGCCGAATTTCTTTCTTCACAAGGAGTAAAAGAATTAATTTTGATTGGCCAGGATACAACAGATTATGGAAAAGATTTGTATGGAAAAAGAAATATATCTGAATTGATAAATAAACTTTCTCTAATTAATGGAATTGAATGGATAAGAATTATGTATGCTTATCCATCACACTTTCCTGATGATTTAATTGAAACAATTTCATTAAATCCAAAAGTATGCAAATATATTGACCTTCCGCTTCAGCATATTTCGGATAATGTTCTAAAATCAATGAGAAGAGGAATAACTAAAAGAAGAACAATTGAATTGATTGAAAAACTTCGAACTAAAATTCCTGAGTTAACTCTTAGAACTACTTTTATTGTTGGTTATCCTTCAGAAACAGAAAAAGATTTTGAGGAACTTTGTAATTTTGTGCAAGATATAAAGTTCGAAAGATTTGGAGTATTTACTTATTCAATGGAAGAAAATACTGAAAGTTATAAACTTGGCGACCCAATTCCACAGGAAGTTAAAGAAGAGCGTAAAGCAATATTAATGGAAATGCAAAAAGAAATTTCTTACAATAAAAATAAAAAATTAATTGGAAGAAAATTAAAAGTAATCATTGATGGAAAAGAAAATGAATATTATATAGCAAGAACTGAGCGAGATGCACCAGAAGTTGATGGTGAAGTATATATTCAAAAAAATCAAAATAATATTCAAACAGGTGGATTTTATAGTGCAGAAATTTATGATTGCAACGAGTATGATTTATTTGGTAAATTGAAGTGAAAGAAAGGATATATAAAATGAACAAAATAATTTTATTAATGCTTTTGATTGGCGGCTGTTTGTATGCTCAGGTTGAATCTTCAGCTGGAGTAAGCCAGTTTAATACAAAACAAGCATTCTTTGTTGATTTTGCTGATTATATCGACTCGACACCATCCAAAACACGATTGGATGTATTTGTTCAGGTTCCGTATTCGAGTATTCAATTTGTTAAGCAGAATAATAGCTTTAATGCAAGTTACAATTTGTCGTTGATTTTCTATGATAAAGAGAAAAAAAATATATTGTTCGAAAGAATCTGGAAAGAAAAAGTAACCGCCGTTGATTTTGAACATACAATTTCAAAAGATAATTTTAATCTTTCTTACAAAACATTTGATTTTGAACCCGGCGAATATTTTCTTACTTGCATACTCGAAGACCTTGATTCGCATAACAGTTATTCAATGGATTATAAAATAAATGTGAATTCTATTTCAGATTCACTTGGATTGAGTGATGTTATTTTTGTTAAAGATGTTGTTAAAGATTCCTCAGGTGAAAAAATTGTTCCAAATGTTTCTAAAACAGTAACTAATAAAACTAAAAACCTTCCTGTTTATTTTGAGATTTATTCAAATAAAGAAAGAGATGTAATTCTTGAATACATAATTGAAGATTTGAGAAATAATTCCTGGGTTAAACAAACATCTCCATATAAAATTAAAACTGGCACAAATTCAATTTTCTATACTTTTGAGAATACTGAATTTAAACTTGGTGATTATAAATTCACAGTTAATTTGAAGGACAATGAGAATAATAATATTGCATCAACAGAAAAAAAATTGTATTCAGTAATTACAGGACTTCCTCAATCAATTGTTGATTTGGATAAAGCAATCGAACAGATGATTTATATTGCAAGTCCCAATGAAATAGATTTTATCAAAGAAGGAAAGACTTATGAAGAAAGATTAGAACGTTTTCTTGCATTCTGGGAAAAAAGAAAACCAAATCCAAAGATGGATGAAAATCCAATTCTTAATGAATATTACAGAAGAGTTGAATATGCAAATAAAAATTTCAAAGGATGGGGACGCGAAGGCTGGCGCTCAGACATGGGAATGATTTATATAACTTTTGGTCCGCCAAGCTATGTTGAACGTCATCCGCTTGAACCAAATTCAAGACCGTATGAAATATGGGATTATTATGAATTGAATCGTTCGTTTATTTTTGTAGACCAAACTGGATTTGGTGATTACAGATTAATTAATCCAGACTACAGCAGATGGCCTGGTTATAGACCATAATTATTATTAATTAATAAAATTATCCATTATGATTCTTACTGTAACACTCAACCCATTACTTGAAAGAAGATTATTTTTCAATTCTGTTGAGTTAGGTAAAAACAATAGATGCATTGATGAAAAATATGCTGCCGGCGGAAAAGGAATTAATGTAAGCAGACAACTGAACTATCTTGGAATTCAAAATTCTGCTTTAACTTTTTTAGGCGGAAATAACGGAAAGATTTTAAGGTCAATCTTAACAGAAGAAAAAATAAATTTTTCAGTTCAATCAACGAAATCAGAAACGCGTATTGCAGATGTAATTATTGAAAATGATACAAAAAGAATAACAACATTTTTTGGAATCAACAGTAAAATCTCAAAAGAAGAAACCGATGAATTCAAGAATAAACTTGAGAGAATGATACAAAATTGTTCTATCGCAGTATTTTCTGGAAGCTCTCCCTGTGAAGAAACAAATTCTATTTTTCAATTTGGAATTGAACTTGCAAATAAATACGATAAAATTTCAATCCTCGATACTTATGGAACTCATCTAAATGATTGTTTGAATGCTGCTCCAACAGTTGTTCACAATAATATTTTTGAAGTAGAAAATTCTCTTTCAATCAAACTTAGAACTGATGAAGAAAAGATTAGCTATTTGAAAAATCTTTATGCAAAAGGGATTAAACTTGCATTTTTGACTGACGGCTCAAATTATTTCTTTGCTTCTAAATATGATTTCATTTATAAAATTTCTTTTCCTTCAATTGAACCAGTAGATTCAACTGGAAGCGGTGATGCATTTACAGCTGGAATAGCTTATGGACTGGAAAATTCTCTTGTCTTTGATGAATTTGTTAAAATTGCTACTGCTCTTGGAATTGCCAATGCATCTAAATTGGAAACTTGCAATGTAGAAAAACATGAATATGAAAAATATTTGTCCGATATTGTTGTGGAACCCATTGGAAAGAAAATGAAAATAATCGATGATACACCAAAGTATTAGAATTCATTTTTTTCTTTTTTTATTCTTCTCTCAGCTTACCTTTTCACAAATTATAAATTCAATAGAAATTCAGGGGAATAAAATCTTTTCTGAAAAAGATTATCTTAATTGGACAGGCATAACAAGAGGGAAAAATATTTTTGAGAGCATTCATGATTCAATTATAAAAAATATTCTTTCGGCTCTTCAGGAACAAGGCTATTACAATGCTGATGCAGAAATAATTTTGCAGAATGTTGATTCATCAAAAATAAATTTGATTATTAATGTTTACGAAAACAAACCCACCTTTATATCGAACATCAAATATAATTGTGATTTTAAAGATTCATCATTTTTATCTAATATATTTTCACAATTATCAGAAAAAATTTTTTCAAGAGAACCTTTTGAAAATGCAATAAACAATGTTCTTGATTATTATGAAAATAACGGCTATCCATTTGCAGCTGTGAGGATAAATTCAATTTACTTTTATTCTGATTCTTCAAAACAAAAAAATTATGCTGATATTTTTTTGAACATTGATAAAGGAATTAAAGGATTAATTAACCGAATCGAAATTTCAGGCAATGATAAAACCAAAGATAGAGTGATAATTAGAGAACTTGGATTAAAAATTGGGGATGAGTATAATCAAAAGAAAATTGATGAGATTCCCGCCAAGTTAAATAAGCTTAATTTTTTTGAAAGAGTAGAAACTCCTACATATTTTATCAATGCTAAAAATGAGGGCGTTCTCAAGATAATTGTAAAAGAAAAAGTCACAAACAATTTTGATGGAATCATTGGTTATGTTCCTTCCAGTGGAAACGAAAAAGGTTATTTTACAGGCTTTATTAATCTTGGGTTTAGAAATTTATTCGGAACAGGAAGAACAGCTTTGATAAGGTGGCAGAGAGAAAATCAAACTACACAGGAACTTGAATTAAAATATTCTGAACCATGGATTTTTAGTTTCCCATTTAATTTATCGGGAAGCATGTTTCAGAGAATTCAGGATTCAACTTACATCCAGAGGAATTATGAAGTGGCACTTGAATATTTAGCATCTTCTGAAATTTCTGCTTCAATTATGATTAGTTCTCAATCAACAATTCCTGTTGAAAGAAAGAACAAAGTTTTTACTGTGTTTAATTCTTCTTCAACAACCACAGGAGTGAATTTCAAAATTGATACAAGAGATGATTATTACTCGCCAAAGAAAGGAATCTTATTTAGCAATTCATACAAATACACATTTAAGAAAATAATTGGACCAGCAGAATTTATTTCTGAGAAAACTAAAACAGAACTAAATCTTCAACGATTGGAAATCGATTTTGAATTTTTTAAGGAGCTGCTTTCAAATCAGATTGCAGCATTAAAAGTTCATGCTCGACAGTTGAAAGGTTCGGATATCGAAATGAGTGATTTATATTTACTTGGTGGTACAAACTCATTGCGAGGTTATCGTGAAAAACAATTTTCTGGAACAAATGTTTTATGGTCAAATCTGGAATACAGATTTTTGCTTTCAAATAAAACTTATGCATTTTTATTCTTTGATACTGGCTACATTTCAAGAAAAAATTATGCTGAAAATTTATCTGGCGATTTTAAAATTGGTTATGGATTTGGATTGAATGTCGAAACAGGGATAGGAATTCTTGGGGTTAGTTTTGCACTTGCAAAAGGAGATTCATTTTCACAGGGCAAAATTCATTTTGGTTTAATAAGTGGATTTTAATTTTTCTTTTTATCAATATTTAATAAAAATATTAAATTGCTTTATGAAATTAATTTTATTTTTCAATGCATTATAATTCATTAAAAGTTTTTGATAACTCGTTTCTTACAAAAAAAATAAAATTAATTGCTGGAGTTGACGAAGCAGGCAGAGGTCCTATCGCAGGTCCAGTGGTTGCTGCTGCTGTAATATTTGAAAAAAATGTTTATCATCCTCAGATTAATGATTCAAAAAAACTTAACGAGAATATGAGAGAGAATCTTTATGAGTGGATAATCCAAAATTGCATAAGCTATGCAGTTAGTATCATTAATCATGATGTGATTGATGAAATAAATATATTGCAGGCAACTCTTAGAGCGATGAAGACTGCAGTTGAAGAACTTGAAGTTCAGCCTAACCTGATATTAATTGACGGCAATAAATCCTTTTCAGTAAATGATAAAGAAATAAAAACAATTGTTAGAGGAGATTCAAAATCTTTTTCAATTGCTGCAGCTTCAATTTTAGCAAAAGTTACGCGAGACAGAATTATGAGAGAAGCTGCAATTAAATTTCCAGAATACTTGTGGGATAAAAATAAAGGTTATCCTACAAAAGCACATATTGATGCAATAAAAAATTATGGCATTACACCACTTCATAGAAAATCTTTTTTGAAAAATATTATTTATGAAGAATAAAAGAAAAACAGGCAAAGAGGGAGAAGAACTCGCCTGTAAATTTATTTCAGAACTTGGTTACCAGATTTTAGAAAGAAATTATCAGTATGGTCATGGTGAAATAGATATAATTGCAAAAGATGGAGATACAATTGTTTTTATCGAAGTTAAATATAGAAAATCTCTTGAATACGGCAATCCTGAAGATTCTATAACAAAGAATAAAAAGCATCAAATCAGAAAAACGGCAGAAGCTTATATTTATGAAAATAATATTTATGAACAAACTTGCAGAATTGATGTGATATCAATTTTACATCTGCCAAACCAAGAACCAATTATTAATCATTACATAAATGCAATTTAGTTTTAATAATTTTATTAAAGAATTTAATTTGATAAATTGCAACTGACCTTTAGGGGGAAAAATATTTTGCAATAAAAATCATAATCACAAATTGAGGGATATAATTATGAACACATCAAAATTATTCTTTGGTTTTTTATTCTCAATTATATTTTTCACTGAATCATTCGGTCAGAGTCCACTTAAAAAAAATGTGTATACTTTTGGAGGCTCAGTTAGTTTAAGTTATCAAAACAATAAATTTGAGGTTTCTACAGATAAAACATTTAGTATATTGGTTTCTCCATCTTTTGGATATTTTATTACTGATAATATTATGGTTTTAGGAAAGCTTGGCTTTTCTTATTATGAATCTAAATATGAAGATAATGAACATATAGACAAATATTACTGGAGAGATTATTCACTCGGCTCTTCTTTTCGTTACTTTTTTAATGCTGAAAAATTTATACCATTTCTTGGTGCAGGAGTTGGTTATACTAAATATACTTATGGTTATAGTACGGAAATATTTTTTACTGGTGGAATGAACCATTTTCTAAGCAAGCAGATTGCTTTAGAACCTTTTGTTTCATATTCAATTTTATTGACTCACAATGTAAAAAGAAGTACATATTATTTGAGATTTGGTGCCGGCATAGTTTATTATTTTACAGATTAAATTTATTCAGGGGTGAACAATTAAATGTTCACCCCGCTATGTTTATAAAAGTTGATATTTAATTCCAGCACTAATCCATCTTCCGGGCAGTGGAAGTCCTGCAAAATCAGAGTATTCTTTGTTGAATAAATTTGTTGCACGAATAAAAATATAGAACTTTTTAAACTGTGAACTGATTTGTGAATCAACAATTAAGTAAGCATCAAAATTGATTCTCTTTTCGTATCTAAAAAACCAATTCTGCTCAAATCCAAAAGGAAGTTCATGATTTACACTTAACAATAATTGATGCTGCAAATAATCAAGCAGATATTTTGATTCATATTTCCCAGTCGAGCGATTCATTGTTAAGTAAGTGTAATTAATTTCTGCTTTTTTAATAGGTATTCGATAATCAATTTTTTGCGGTATAAACTGGAAATTAATTTCTGTTCCATAAGTTTTAACATTGGCTATGTTTTCAACTTTCCATGGTTCATCTTTCGAAATTCTTCCCCAATCAATAATATTCTTCCCATCTTTTATGAAGAAACTAAGTTCTGTCAAAAAGATTTTTTGAAAAGTAGAAAATCCAATTTCATAATTTGTTGTTTCTTCATGTTTCAAATTCGGGTTGCCCATGTTTGCTGGACTAGTGTAATAAAGTTCTGTGAATGTTGGTATTCGGAAAGCTTTGCCGTAAGATGCAAATACTTTAGACAAGTTTGAAATTTTATAAGAAATATCTGCTCCCTGCCAAACTTTCCAGCCGATGTTTGAATAATTGTAAATAAATAATCCTGCAGATGCCGTAAAATTTTTGTATGAATCAATTAAATGTTCAATAAAAAATCCTCCTTTGCTTCTTTGATGTGAACCAAGATTCGAACTTTTTATTTCATCTTTTGTCAATTCACTTCCAAGGCTTGTTATTCCAAGTGAAGATTTTATTGATGCTTGAATTTCTAATCCATAAGAATAAGTTTTATGAATGTTGTGATACCAATCAGGTCGTGTTTTGTCGAGTATGTAATCATCATCATTTCTGCGCCAGAAAATTTTGGGTGATATATTAATTTTATCATTGCCGAATTCTGCAGAAGAGCTAAGTATTTTTGTTGTTGTATGTTCCCATTGATTTGGGAATCTATCTGAATAAAAATTATATGCACCAAATTTTTTATCGACATAGCCGAAGAAAAGATTAAACAAGTTTTTATCGATTGTAAAATTTTGTCCAATTGAAAATGTTGTTATATCAAAATTTGTGTTTTCTCTGTAGCCATTAGATTTCTTTTTAGAAAAAGTAAAATTATTTCCTGTGATGTTTACTGGATAAGAAGCAGATAAGTTTAAGTCATACAATCCATGTTCACCGCCAAGCGCAGATATTTTAAAATTTTTTTCCTTAGATTTTTTTGTGATTATATTAATTGCTCCTCCAAATGCATTTGCACCAAAGGTTCTCGAGCCCTGACCTTTTAACACTTCAATTCTTTCTACATTTTCAAGTGATATTGGCAAATTCAAATTGTGATGACCTGTCTGCGGGTCAATTAATTTTATTCCATCAATCATAATTAATGTTTGTTCGAATGTGCCGCCTCTAATTCCTGCATCTGCCTGAATTCCTTCTGTCCCGCGAACTTTTAAGTCAAGTGCGTTAACATACTGAAGTAAATCCTGAATATTATTAACCGGTAAATTTTTTATATCCTCATAATTTAAAATTGTGACCACACGAGTTAATTTTGAATATTCAATTGGGGTTCTGTTCGAAGTTACAACAACATCATCTAATTTGTATTCTTTTTCCTGAGATATTATGATTGATTGATTTATAATTAAATACAGTATAATCTGAATAATAAATTTTTTCATAAATCCTCCTTTATTAAAAATTACAAAGAATGAAAAATGATGAAATTGATAAATTGATTTTGAGTAAGTAAGGTTGGTTGCTGTCAACTTCTGAAAATTTTATTATCCCGCTTGGGTCATGCTTTTGGCATGTTGGGATAAATGATATGACAGAAATTTTCAGAAGCGCGGAATGTAATGCAGAATTAAAAGAACAATTAAAGACTTATTAAATCATTGTAAATAATAAATGCCATCAACAAAAGTAGAATTATAAATCCTGCATTTTGAATTGCAATTTTAACCTTAAGTGGAAGTTCTCTTCTGAAAATTCCTTCAAGAAAAATTATAATAAAATGTCCTCCATCAAGTGCAGGGAATGGAAGAATGTTAATTATTGCAAGACTCAAACTGAGCATTGCAAGAAAATAGAGAAATGAAATTGTTCCAGAATCTGCCGACTTAGCTGCATACTGAGCAATTTTAACTGGTCCGCCAAATGCTTGATTGAATGGAATTTTTCCGGTAATTACTTTTTTAAGCATTCCGAAAGTAAGCATAGTATAATTGCCAATGTTAGCAACACTATGCGTAAATGCTGAGAGCATGCCATAAGTTTTATATTCAAATTCGCCTGTGTAAGCATCACTTACTGCAATTCCAATTTTTCCTTCAATGCCGGGATTAACAATTGTTTTTAGCGTATCATTGTTTCTAAGAAATACAACTTCCAAATTTTTTTCTTTGTTTGAAGAGATAATTTGAACTACATGTTCGCGGTCTTGAACTTTAATTCCATCAATAGAAATAAAAATGTCACCTGGTTTAATTCCTGCTTCCTCTGCAGGTGAATTTTTCATCACATCCTGAATGTATGGCTGAGTTGGATATGGAAAAATGAAAAATCCTTCTTGTGCATTTTCTGTTACAGCTTTGCTTGAAAAATTGAATGCAACGGTATCATTGTTTCGTAGTACTTTAACATAGATGTTTTGAATTCCAGGATTAAAAATGTTTTCAACTACATCATCCCAGTTTTTTACAGGTTTATTATTTATTGAAATTATTTTATCGTAAGATTGAAATCCAACTTTCTCTGCAGTGCTTCCTTTTTCAATTTTGCTGATTGTTGTTGTCTTAAATACTTGTTTTCCGATGAAATAATTTATTCCCCAGAAAATTGCAAGTGTGAGAATTAGATTCATTATAACGCCGGCACTTATAACAAAGAGCTTTTGAACAGTTGACTTGGACCTGAATTCATAAGGCTGTGGTTCACTTTGAATAAATTTTGTATCAAGACTTTCATCAATCATACCGGCAATTTTAACATAGCCGCCGAGAGGGAAAAGACAAATTCTGTAATCAGTATTTCCTTGTCCATCCCAATCAGCTGGTAAATCGCCAAAAGTAAATCCATTTAATTTATTCCAGCCGAATAATCGTTTACCAAAACCAATAGCAAAAATATCAACACGCATTTTAGATAATTTTGCAGCTGCAAAATGACCGAACTCATGAATGAAAACAAGAATTGCAATTGTTATGATAAAATAAATTATATAATCCATTATGTTTTTCTCTTAATTATATTTTTTATTTAAGAACTCTCTTGTTTTAAAATCTATTTCAAAAATATTTTCTAATGTTGCTTTACTGTGATTATTAACTGTATCAAGTGCTTCCTTAATTAAATCTGGAATCTGAGAAAATTTAATTTTCCCTGTTAAAAATTTTTCTACTGCAACTTCGTTGGCTGCATTCAGGATACATGGAGCAGTTCCGCCTTCTTCAATTACATCGTAAGCTAACTTTAGACATACAAATTTATCAAAATCTGGTTCAAAAAATGTAAGTTGACCAATCTTTTTTATATCAGTTAAAACATGTGAATAATTGAATCTTTTTGGATAAGAAAGTGCATAAAGAATTGGGAGTTTCATATCAGGAAGACTGAGCTGTGCTTTAATTGAGCCATCCTTGAATTCAACCATTGAATGAATTATTGATTGAGGATGAATGGCTACATCAATTTGGTTTTTCGAAAGTCCAAACAGCCAGAAAGCTTCTATAACTTCCAATCCTTTGTTCATCATTGTTGCTGAATCAATTGTAATTTTATTTCCCATTTTCCAGTTAGGATGACTTAATGCTTCCTCAATTGTTACATTTGAAAATTCTTCTTTGCTCTTATTTAAAAATGGACCGCCAGAAGCTGTTAAAATAATTTTGCTTATATCTTTCTTTTCTTCTCCTTTCAAACATTGAAAAATTGCACTGTGTTCAGAATCAACTGGAATTATTTCTGAATTATACTCCTTAGAAAGTTGAATGATAATTTCTCCTGCTACAACAAGTGTTTCTTTATTGGCAAGAGCAATTCTCTTGCTTTTTTTAATTGCTTCGATTGTTGGCTTAAGCCCGGCAAATCCTACAATTGCCGAAAGAAGAATGTCATAATCTTCATTTTTTGTTATTTCCAAAAGTCCTTCTTCACCATCAATTATTCTGCATTTGCTGCCTGTGCGGTTTCTTAGTTCTTTTGCTTTTTCTTTGTTTTTAACAACTACAGAGGAAGGATTAAATTCATTAATTTGTTCTTCAAGTAAATCAATATTATCGTTGACAGTTAAGCCTGCAACAGAAAATTCATCCTTGAAATTTCTTATGATTTCAAGTGCATTCTTCCCAATAGAACCAGTAGAACCCAGTATTAATATTTTTTTCATGATTTAATTAATAAATCTATGAGTTATTGCAAGTAAGAAATTTATTATCACAATTAAATTTATTATACCATTAAGCCTAAAAATTTTTTTAAGATAATTATAACCTTCTTCGTTTACAGGATTACTGCTGTTCAGATTTTCTCCAATAGCAGCTCTTAATTTTTTTGCAGAAGGAATTATATAAAGAAAAATTATTAAAAGCAGGATTACCATCAGAATTTGTTTTGTTGTAAGCCAGTGATTTGAAGTCATTTGAAAAAACGTGTAAGCAGGATTTATTAGAACAAGAATAATTCCTGTAATTAAAATTCCAGTTGCACTTATAATTCCAGTAAGATTTGAAAGCTTAAGATAGAGGTTAATTAAATTTTTTTCGCAGGATAAACCTTTATTTTTAGTAATGTTTGATTTCAAAAATATATCTGAAATGAAACTGATAATCCATCCACCAGCAAAAATTATATGCAGAGTTAATATAGTTGGATAAAATTCCATTGAGATTCCTTTCATTTTGTTCTCTTAAATATAAAAAAAGATGATGAGATTATTCATACCTCTGGTTAAGCCTTTATAAAGTGAAATGGATTAATCTCTGTATGGTCTATTAAGCCATTGGTCAATTGTGAGTTTTAAGAAATGAATATTTATAGGCTTGGCAATGTAATCATTCATTCCTGCTGCAAGACATTTTTCTCTGTCTTTCATGCTTGAATGGGCAGTTACTGCAATAATTGGAATCTTACCAATATCTCCCGGAATCTCTCTTATTTTTTTTGTTGCTGTAATTCCATCCATATCTGTCATTTCAATATCCATTAATACCAAATCAAATTGACCTGTTTTTACAGCTTCAATTGCATCATTACCATTCGAGACAGCTTCTACATCATAACCAACTTCGCGTAAAATTTTGCTTTCCAAGTTTTGACTTATTGGATTATCTTCAACAAGAAGTAATTTTTTTCTTGATTGCTTTTCTTCCTGAGGTTTTTCGGCTTGTTCAACTTGTTTTTCTGATTCAGGTTTTTGAGAAATTTCCAAAACCTGTTCTTCAATTTTTTCAACTGGCTGAAGCTTAAAAAATGCATTGAAATAAAATTTACTTCCTATTCCAAGTTTGCTTTCTACTCTAATATCACCGCCCATTAGTTTTACAAATTCTTTTGCAATTACTAAACCTAAACCTGAACCTTCTTTTCTATCTCTTTTGCTTTTTACCTGAACAAATGGCTCAAACAGTAATGGAATTTTATCTTCAGGAATTCCATGTCCTGTATCTTCTACAGAAGTTAAAATTTCTACAGTGTTAATCGTTCTCGATTTTTGTTTTACAGTTATTTTAACCCTTCCCTCATCAGTGAACTTTACTGCGTTTCCAACAAGATTCAAAACTATTTGTCTGTATCTTGTAGGGTCTCCATAAATTTTTTCTGGGATTTCAGGGTCAACTTCCTCTTCAAGTTCAATTCCTTTTTGACGCGCAGTTTGTCCCATTATCGAATAGACTTTATGAATTTCGTCTCTAATATCAAACTCAACAATGTCGAGTTCCATTTTACCAGCTTCTATCTTGGATATATCAAGAATGTTATTAATTATGTCAAGCAATGATTCTGCAGCAAGTCTTGCATCTCTTGCAAAAGCTTTTAATTCTTCCTTGCTTTCGAATAAATCATTTTCAATTAATGTTAAGAAGCCCATTACAGAATTCATTGGAGTTCGAACTTCGTGACTCATATTTGCAAGAAATTTTGTTTTGTAGCTGCTTTCTTGCTGTGCTTTTTGTGCAGCCAAATCGGATTTTAATTTTTCCTGTCTTAATGCTTCAAGTGCTTTCTGTCTTTCATTTTCTGCTTGAACCTGTTGAGTAATATCTTGAATGCTTCCTTCGTAATATGTAATATCCTCTTCTTCATCATAGCTGATTCTGATATTAATTCGAACTGTAATTTCAGAACCATCCTTTTTCAGGAACTGAACTCTGTAGTTTCGAACTTTTCCCTGCTTTTCCAATAATTTATGAAGCAGTTCCCAATCGGCTTTTCTTTTAAATAAATTATCAATGAAATTTAATTTGTAAAGATCGTCATCGCTTGAATAACCAAGAATTTTTACAAATGCTGGATTAACTGCTGTAAATTTTCCTGTGGGAAGAATTTGAAAAACTCCTTCGGTTGAATTTTCAAAAATGTTTCTGAACTTTCTTTCAGACAATGCAACTTCATAGCTCTTTAGAAGTGCTTCGTGTCTTAATCTATAATTGATATAACTTGCAACAATTGCCATTACACTTATAATTATAACCAGAATAATTGATTCAAGCATATTTGGAATTGAAGTAATAGAAGGATTGCTGAACAATATTGAAGAAACAAAAACAATGTTGTAATAAATTGCTACTATTATCTGGTCTTTTACTTCCCAGCTTAAAAACAATGCAGCAGTAAAAATTATTAAGCTGATTATATGAGAATTGAAAACAAGTGTGTGAGGTTCAAGATAAATCATTACTCCAAATGAAATAACAATTGAGAGCAATAAAATATGAACTAAAACTGATGGATGATTTTTACCCACTTTTGTATTTGATAATGCCAGAAGAATAAAAGCAATTAAAACCGATGCTACACGTGAAATATAAAGTTGAATGCTGTGTTGTGTAAAATAAATGACTTCGAATATTAAAGCGACAATTCCAGCTGAAGCTGTAAAAGTGGCTAACGACCTGAAAGGAGGCAGTAATTGTTTTTTATTCTCTTCTTTGATGAACTCTCGAACTTTTAGTTCAAGAGTTTTGGACGATGGTCGTGTTGTAATCGATTTACCCACTTATTTTATTTCAAAATGAACTTTTTCTAAATTTTTTAAGTAAGTTTAATTACAATGTTCTTAGATTTTTTTAAGTAATTATGAACTTTCAGATATAAAATATTTTATTCTGCAGACAATTTAATAAATAAATAAAATTCAACCAAAAAATTGAAATGTAATTTCAAAAGTTTATAAATGTGAATTTATGAGCGATTTCTTTTATCAAATAGACCTAAGCATATTTTATTTTATTAATCATTCACTTTCAAATCCTTTGTTTGATAAGTTTTTTGTTTTTATAACCGATGTTAAAAATTGGTTTATAACTTATTTAGTATTGTATTTAATTCTCATAATAAAAGGAGGAAAAAGAGGAAGAATTTCTGCTTTAATTCTTATATTCTTGATTGCGGCTTCTGACCAGTTGAGCAGTGTATTTCTAAAAAATTTGTTCGGCAGAATTAGACCATGTAATGTTTTGAATGATGTTAATCTGCTTGTTGGATGCACAAATTCATTTTCATTTCCTTCGTCTCATGCTGTTAATAATTTTGCAGCTGCAGTTTTTTTTAGTAAACTTTTTCCAAAATATAAGTGGATTTTGCTTGTTGTTGCTTCTTTAGTTGCTTTTTCAAGACCTTATGTTGGAGTTCATTATCCATCGGATATTTTGGGTGGGGCAATAATTGGTTCGCTGCTTGGTATTCTTTTTTCTTATCTTGTTATATTTATCGAAAAATTTTTTAATGAAAAAATAAAAAAGGGTAAAAGCAGCTATGAAAACTAAACTTCAAATTGCCAAAAACTGGCTGCCAAGATATACAGGAACCAAAATAGATGAATTTGGTGATTACTTGCTTTTAACAAATTTTTATAATTACATAATAAAATTTGCAGAAAGATTTAATTGTGATATAAAAGGAATTGGCAGACCAATGCAGACAGCAACAAATAATAATGGTCTTACTATTGTAAATTTTGGAATTGGTTCGGCTAATGCTGCTACAATTATGGATTTGCTTGTTGCAAGAAATCCTAAAGGAGTTTTGTTTTTAGGAAAATGCGGTGGCTTGAAACATTCAACAGAAATTGGAAATTTTATTCTTCCAATTGCTGCAATAAGAGGCGAAGGAACAAGCAATGATTATTTGCCTCCTGAAGTTCCAGCACTGCCCTCATTCAAACTGCATAAATTTGTGTCTGATAAAATTGTTGCTCGCAATATGGAATATCGAACTGGTGTGGTTTATACAACAAACAGAAGATTATGGGAGTGGGATGAAAATTTCAAGCAATATCTAAAAAGAATTGGCGTAATTGGAATTGATATGGAAACGGCAACTTTATTTATTGTTGGTTATGCAAATCAAATTGCCCGCGGTGCTTTATTGCTTGTTTCTGATTTGCCAATGTTTCCTGAAGGAATTAAAACCGAAGAATCTGATAAACTTGTTACTCAGCTTTATACTGATGTTCATCTTGATATCGGAATTGAAGCAATGACAGAAATAGGTGCCAAAGGAGAACAGATTAAACATTTTACTTTCTAAAAGAAACATTCACTATTTTTCAATGTTCAATCAATGAAAATAAAAGAGGAAATCCATGAAAAAATTTTTGTTTATAATTTTTGTATCAATGCTGATTCTGAGTTATACTTCAATTTATGCTCAAAACTCAGGAGAGAAAATAATTAAAGAAACACTCACAAAACTTTTGAATTACAGTAAAGAAAAATCATTTGAAAAAGCTGCAAGTATAATTGCATACACTGGTGAAGACAAAAGCAGAGAATACAAAACCTCGTTCGATGCTTCTAACAAAGATGAATTGAATCAAGTAAAAAGAATATGCAAAAAAATTTCTGCACTTTTAGATATTAGTTCCAGTTACGAAGTTGGTAAAGTTACAGTTTCAAAAGAAAATAATATTGATGTATATAATGCAGAAGTAACATTCATAAGCGGCGAAGAAAAATTAAAAACCAATTTCAAATTTGTTAAAGTTGATAACGGTTACTTGCTGATCAGCATAAATTAATAGATAGATATTTTTGTTGACTGATTTCTCAAACTATCAATGCTAAGACTGCAAACAAATCAATTACAATTAGCATTAAACTTACTTCTTCTTTTTTGCCTGTAAAAATTTTTATTAATGTCCACGAAATAAAACTCCATATAATTCCTTGAGTGATTGAGTTAGTCAATGGGATTAAAATCATTCCAAGAAATGCTGGGATTGAATCATCAAAATTATTCCAATTAATTTTAATGATAGGCTTCATCATAAATACACCTACAAGAATTAATGCTGGTGCAGTTGCTATAGGCGGAACTATTGAAATTAATGGAGAGAAGAACATAAACGGCAGAAATAATATGCCGGCAATAACGGCAGTTAACCCTGTTTTTCCTCCTTCTTCAACTCCTGCTGCAGATTCAATGTAGCTCGTTCCAGAACTTGTTCCAAGTAATCCAGAAATGGTTGTAGAGAATGCATCTGCAATCAATGATTCTTTTATTCTTAATGGTTCTCCATTTTCATCAAGCAAATTTCCTGCTTCTGCAACGCCAATAAAAGTTGCAATCGAATCAAACATATCTGTGAACAAAAAAGCAAAGATTACAGGAAACAAAGAAAATTTTAATGAGCCAATTAAATCAAGTTTTAGAATAAGGCTGAAATCTGGATTTGCAAATAAACCTTTCCATGAAATTAAAGTTGATGTACCAAAACTTGCATAAGCATCGCCATAAATTCTTCCAATTGGAATGGATAAAAGAGTTGTAATAAATATTCCTAATATCAAAGCTCCCTTAATTTTTTTAACCACTAAAATGGAAGTTATAATTAAGCCGACAAGAAAAGTAATCACTGCAGCATCAATCTTGCCGATACCAAGTAGAGTGGCAGGTTTGCTTACAATAAATTTAGCATTAACAAAACCAATGAATGTGATAAATAATCCTATACCTGCTGAAATACCAAATCTAATTTGTTTTGGAATTGATTTTAGAATTAATGTTCTTATGTTCAAAATCGATAGAATCAAAAAAATTATGCCTGACCAGAAAACAGTTCCAAGTGCAACTTCCCATTTGACACCCATTCCTAATACAACTGAATAAGCAAAGAAAGCATTTATTCCCATCCCAGGAGCAATTAAAATTGGATTCCTTGCATAAATTCCCATCATTATGCTGCTGAATGCACTGACTAAAATTGTAGCTGTAAGAACGCCTTCAAAAGGCAAACCTGCCTGTGAAAGTATAGAAGGATTTACAACAATAATGTACATTGAAGCTAAGAATGTAGTTAAGCCAGCTATTAATTCTGTCTTTAAATCAGTATTATATTTTTCGAACTGGAAATATTCTTTAATCATTTTTATCACTTCCTAAGAATTATAAATTCAATAAGAAAAGAAATAAAATAAATTGCAAGAAAATATTTTCTCTTAGAATAGAATTCAACAATCCAAATCATTTAAAAAGTCTGTTATGATTCTGATAAAAATATTAATTCAGCTATATTTATCTTTTTTTATTATTTTTATATGTGTGATTAGAAAAGTTATAGGTTATGAACAGCGAAGACTTAAAAAGCAACATACTTAATTCAATAGCTGATGGCATTTTTACTGTAGATGAAAATTTCAGAATTAATTTTTTCAATAAGTCTGCAGAAAAAATTACTGGGTTTGCAAGTCAAGATGTAATTGGGAAATTCTGCAAAAATATTTTTCAATCAGATTTATGTTATGGTAATTGTCCAATTGCAAGAGCATTAAAATCAGGCGAAAATATATTTGACTTAAGAACAAAACTTAGAACAAAAAATAACACAATTAAATTTGTAAGACTGAGTGCATCTGTAATTAAAAACGGTAACGGAGAAATATCAGGTGGAGTAATTTCTTTTAGAGATATTTCTTCATACATAAATGAAAAAGAGAATACAAAAACTGATGAGCACTTTTATGGAATTGTTGGCAACACTCGAGCAATGGTAAATATCTTTAACTTGATTCATGAAATTGCTTATACAGATGCAAATGTTTTGATACAAGGAGAAACTGGAACAGGGAAAGAAATGATTGCAGATGCAATTCAGATGACAAGCAAAAGGAAGAATGAAAAATACATTAAAGTCAATTGTGCTGTTCTGCCTCCTGCATTGCTTGCAAGTGAACTATTTGGACATGCAAAAGGAGCATTTACTGATGCAGTCAAAGACCGTATCGGAAGATTTGAACTTGCAGATAAAGGAACAATCTTTCTTGATGAAATTGCTGAAATGCCTCTTCAAACTCAAGCTCAATTATTAAGAGTAATTCAAAATGGAACCTTTGAAAGATTAGGAGAATCTATTACACGACATGTTGATGTTAGAATTATTGCAGCTACAAATGTTAAGATTAAAGACGCAATAGCAGAAGGAAAATTTAGAGAAGACCTTTACTACAGATTAAATGTTATTCCAATTGAATTGCCTCCTCTAAGAGAACGAAAAGAAGATATTCCTTATCTCATAAAATACTTTATAAAAAAATTTAATTTAATTTATCAAAAAGATATTCTTGATATAGATAAATCTGCACTCGAGATTTTAATGAATTATAATTGGCCTGGAAATATAAGAGAACTCGAAAATGCAATTGAGTATGCTGTTATAAGAACTAAAAATGAACACTTACTTACTCCATGCTGCCTTCCTGAGCAAATAAGAAATTACACCTCTAATGATATATGCATTGAAAAATTATTAAAGACAAAAAAAATTAATACCACGGAATTAATCCGCCTGCTCGAAACATATAAATGGAATAAATCAAAAGTAGCAGAAATTTTAGGAGTTAATCGTTCTACTTTGTGGCGCTGGCTTAAGGAAATCAGACAAAACTAATGTTGCATTTGCAACAGATTATTTGATAATCGCAACTTTTTTTAATTAAATAAATTATAAGACTTTCGTTGCATAACTGTGCGACAGAATACTTGCCTCAGAACATTTCTATAAAATTTCCTTCAAAAAAGAAATAAAAACTCAACCAAAATTTGTTGTTTCTCTGGCAATAATTTTGCTTTTGGTATAAGCATGAATATTATGTTAGGAAATTATCATTTTCTTACAAGAGATTATCCTTCTGCAATAGAAGAGCTGGAAAATTATTTGTCATTAAATCCAGCAGACAAGCGTGTTAAAAAGAAATTGATAATATGTTATACACAGGTTAATGAGCTTGAAAAAGCAATGAATTTATTTTATTCGCTGATAGAAGAAGATATTGATTTCATTATAAATACAAATCCAGAATTTGAAGATTGTCCGTGTCCAGATTTAGTAGAAAAGTTAGAGAAGGAAAAACCAGAACATTTAAATGATTATGATTTGTTTTTAGAACTTGGGATTCTTTGGCTTTATTGTAATAAAGAAAAATCACTTCAGTATTTTGAAAAAGCCTTCAACTTGAATTCTGAAGACAAAAGAATTCCCATCATCATAGATAAAATAAAATCAAGGTTAATGTCGAACTAAAAAGGAGAAATGAATATGTCAAAAGAAATTACAAGAAAAGAATTTTTAACTAACACCTCTAAATATGCAGTTGGAGCTATGGCAGGAGTAATTGGATTGAATGCACTTGCTGGAGGTAAAATATTAGCAAGTCCCAAAGATTACACATGGCCATGGCCCTACCAGCCATTAGACCCTGAAGATGTTAGAATAAGAGCTCATCATTTATACTGGAACGATAAGGATTGTGCATCTGGAGTTTTTGGTGCTCTTGTAGAAGCATTAAGAGAAAAAGTTGGTGAACCATGGACAGCTATGCCAATTGAAGTAATGTTATTTGGAAGAGGCGGTGGAAATGGTTGGGGAACTCTTTGCGGCGCAGTAAATGGAGCTGCTGCAATAATAAGTCTTGTTACATCAAAAGCTGATTCAGGTAAATTAATTAATGAAATCTGGGGCTGGGCATCTTCTGAAGCTTTACCTTCTAATGCTGCAAATCAAGCTGCTGTAAATGGTAAATATATCGACAAAAAATATAATGATGTACTTCCTCAAAGTGTAAGTGGAAGTGTTCTATGCCATGCTTCTGTTTCTCAATGGTGTAATGTTGCTAAAAAGAAAGTGAGCGACACAGAAAGAAAAGAAAGATGTGCTCGACTTGCAGGAGATGTTGCAGCAAAGACAGCTGAAATATTAAATGCATTCTTTGCTCAAACATTTACTTCTACTTACGTTACAAATCCATATGTAACTCAATGTCAGGGATGTCATGGACCTGCTGCATTTAATAATGTTATGACACAAATGAACTGCGAACCATGTCATGGCAATCCTCACAATGTATCTGGTTTAATAGAAGCAAGCGGCGAAATTCCAAGTGATTTCCATCTTGAACAAAATTATCCTAATCCATTCAACCCATCAACTAAGATTCAGTTTTCAGTTCCAAGAACAGAAAAAGTATCAATTATAGTTTATGATTTAATGGGTCGAGAAGTAAAAAGACTTGTAGACTATGACATATTAAATCCAGGCAAATATACAGTTGAATGGAATGGAACAGATAATTCAGGCAATCGAGTATCAAGCGGAATTTACTTTGCACGAATGACCGCAGGTCAATATCAATTTACAAGAAAGATGAATTTATTGAAATAATTGTTGAATAATTTCAAAGCAGTTCATCTAATTTTGGTTTTTTCTGAATAGGTGAACTGCTTTTTTTTGTGAAGGATATAAAAAATAGTGGATTCCTCAAAATTAACTTAGTATATCGTTAGAGTTCCTAATTAGAATAAATATTACTTTAATTAATGCATACTTAATAGATTAACTACATCTATCCAATTTAAATTAAAGATGTATTTTAGTAATTATTTTATTTTCAATTCACAAGCGTTTTTAAGATCCATTAAATTTGTTAAAATACCTTTATCAAGATTTTTTTGAAAATAATTCTTAAATATCTTTGGAAATATACCTTGTAGGCTTTCTTCTACAATAACTATTGTTCTGTTATTATCTTTTATTAAAGTCCAATTATGAATAGCACTTGCACCAAGTGTAGTACCAGTCCATCCGAAATTTACATTTGGTTTTGATGTGTGAATTTTAGACTTGAATGAAAGTCCTCCGGCTTTCCAATTAAATTCTGTGCCTTCCTCAATATCGCCTAAAACTTCTGTTTCTGAAACGGATTTTTGCCATTTGGGCCAATCTTTTATGCTTGTAAGTATATTCCAGACTGTGTCTATTGGTGCTAATATTTCAATTTGACCCTTTGATATCACTGGAGCATTAGTGTTTATAGGAATATTCATTTTTTCTTTTCTCGTTTGATTTATAATGTATTTATTAAAAGAATAATTTTCATAGAAAAAAAATAAAATAATTATTAATACAAGCATGATGAAAGTGTATAGTATTATTTTCATAATAATTTCATTTATATCTAATTGTATTTTTTATTTCAAAATTATTTATTAAGTGTTTCTGTGTAATTAGCAAATTAGATAGTTCATTGATAAAGTTTATATAAATCAAAACGTAGTAAATAAACTAATAGTTCATACACAACAAAAACTTGAATTTCAGAATCAATCAGTTATTTTAGATTTGGTTTGTTATTATAAAACAATAAGGATGTAATGATGAATACTAATAATTCTTAATAAACTATTATCATATTCATCATAAATTCCTGTCACATACACTTCAGATACGCTAATTTCTCGAGTATTTCTTATCGGACTTTCAAATAACATTCGTGTATTAGTGGCAACTTTTTATAAGCCACTAATGCACGAATAAATTCGTTATTGATTCGTGAATTCGTGGTTTAATTCTTAATACTTCAATTAATTTCCCTTTTAACTAAAAAAGTCTTGTAAATTATTGTCTAACAAGGCATTAATGTTGTGAGC